>NZ_JBIMRA010000032.1:0-30271 GCF_043945515.1 Citrobacter freundii complex sp. 2024EL-00216
CTTTTGCCGTTACGCACCACCCCGTCAGTAGCTGAACAGGAGGGACAGCTGATAGAAACAGAAGCCACTGGAGCACCTCAAAAACACCATCATACACTAAATCAGTAAGTTGGCAGCATCACCTTTTTTTCCCTCCTTTTGATGAGTAAAAGGGGGAAGAATGGGATGACGGTTGGCGCTATTTAAGTGCTCATTATTCTCATAGATCGCCTGGCCATGAGAATAATGCAAGCGTCGATATATTTGGGGTTATGGCAGTAGCCGGGGTGATCTCGAGAACACCCCGGCTATCTTTTGTTTATATCCCGATCAGGAATTTGGTTGATGGTTCTCAACTACCCAGACGGTGAGTACTTTTTCCAATGTTTTATCTCCCGTCGTCGCCTTCGCTCTCACCCAACTTACACCGGCCGTATCCGTTCTCAGTTCAGAGTAAGCATTCCCTAACTTAAAGTTGGTTTTATCCGGCGTCATCGTAAAGGTTCCGCTGCCGGGTTTGGCTTTGCTGCCTGCGCTAAATTCGACACTGCCGTTTAACGGGTTACCGAATTTATCCTGCAACCGGGCCATAAAGCCTACCGGCTCAAGGTTGGCAACGGCATAGCCAGGATCCTGCTCCAGAGTGAGTACTGGATTCTGGGCATCGGCATTCAGCGTTAGCGAAGCATTTGCCGAGACATTGCTACCGTGTTCAGCCAATGTGGCGGTCAGCGTGTAACGACCCGCCTTATTACCGTGGACATTTACAGTCGCAGTACCGGAACCATTGGTGGTGACAAGCGTATTGTCAATCACCAGAGGATCGCGTGGCGATGGGCCTGTAGCCGTAATTTTCAGCTTACGGTTGCTGACGCTGTTCCCTGATGTATCGGTCAGATGCAGGGTAAACGCCACGTTATCCACATCACTGACTACGGCGGATGTCGTTGACGGTTCGATCGTCAACGCGGCATTTTGCAGATCCGATACCACCTCAATCGCCTTACTCGCCGTAACGCGTTTACCCTCTTTGATGAAGGTTGCCTGCAATTGATAGTGCCCGGCTTCTGCGGCAATAAAGGTTGTTGATGCCATTCCTTTCTCATCCAATGTCAGTTCGGACTGGCCCAGTTTTAATCCACTGGTAGGGGAACTGGTCAGGTGCACGTCACCACTAAATGGGTTGTTTTCACCGTCGACAACCTGTACCTGAATTTCATGTGCCGCTGATGCGTTTGCCACAATGCTCTCAGACGGTGCGGTCAAATTCAGCACTGCGCTGTTAATATCAGGTACGAATTCCAGGTCAACGCTTGAGGACTCAACGCTGTGCTGCCCATCTGTAACCCTGGCATTAACGGTGTAATGACCTGCCTTAACCGTAGTTAACGTTACCGTCGCGTAACCGTCTTTATTGGTGGTGATTTTCTCCGGGTACACGAGCCCTTGTGGCGTTACGATAAGCTCCACTTTCTGTCCTTCAACCGACGCGGCGGTATTGTTGAGCATGATTTCAAGCGTGGCACCATCGCGACCGTTTGCTGCAATATTGGTGATTGCGCCATTGTCTTTGGCCGTCAGAGACAATGTTGCCCCCTCCATTGCAGAGGCAAATGTTACGCTTAGCGATGAGCTGATGTTCCCCGCGCTTAGTGTAATATCATAAGTTCCCGGAGTTGAACTGGTCAGTGAGAATCTTGCTTCACCTTTGGCATCGGTCTTCACAACGTTCTCCCCATTCGCGATCTTAACCTGTGGCGGTAACGCCAGGGTGACCGTGTATCCGGACAGCGGGTTCCCATAACGGTCGGTCAGGGTAACGACCGCGACATTACTCTGTTTGCCATCCGCCAGCGCATTGTCCCTGGTCAGGTTAAAAGCCTGCACCACCGGTTGCGTTTTGTCGGCAATCCAGTTGGCTTGTTTTTCCAGCCCAGAGAAATCATGTTTTTGTGACGTCACACCAATGCGTGTCGCCTGAGCCAGTTCAGACGTTGCCTTAGCGCTGTACACGCCGTCTTTCTCTTCTACGGCAGTAAAACGGACTTCGCCGCTGGCTGAAACTGCATAAAAACGTAAGCTGTCGTCGCCGGTGATGGCATTCCCGTCTTTATCTTTTGCTTCTAACGCCAGGCTAATCGGATGTCCAACGACCTGCTCCATGGGCATTACCGTGAATGTCGATTTTGCCGCCTCTGCGGAAACCGCTTTTAGTGTCACCGTCAGGGTTTCTGTTTTACCCAGGACTTTAGCGGTTATGCGTGCCGTCCCCGCCGTTAAACCCGGCGTCAGCGTGGCGGTATACACCCCGGAGCGGGTTTCCTGCACTTCACCAAGCTTTGGAGCCTGTGCCGAACGCTCACGATTTCTCTGTGCGTCAGGTGTAAACGCTAAAGACAACTCAATGTCATGTGCAAGTCCTGTTAACGGATTACCATTGGTATCTTTAAGCACCAGCGTAACCGGATGCTGTGACTTCCCGTCAGCAGCGATGATCGGTTGCTGCTCGCCGTTCAATGTAAAATCCATTGTGCCGACAGAGGCTGAACTCCCCGTCACCGTCACGTTCATCACCGCATAGTTAGAGACATTTCCTTTAACATCTCGCGCCGTTGCACCGATTTGCCAATGATTAGTGCCGCCTGGTGTATAAGCGGGTAACGTCAGTTGCCATGATGTGCCGCTACCGGAAATGCGTCCGCCAGCGGCGGTAAATGCGCTATCGTTCCACTCTACCGACTGAATGCCCCAGTGGGATTTATCCAGCGAAATAGTCACCGGAATAACGGCGCCACCTTCCCCCTGTACGCTTTCAGGCAGGCGGATTTTCAGAACCGATTTTTTGCGGTATTCCAGAACAATATTGTTATTTCGTTCGACAAAATCGTAGCGTCCGTGCTGAACTTCGCGCATTAACGCAACATTGTCGCTGTCCAACTGCTTCGCCAGCGGGATGCCGGGGCGATAGTTAATCTCTATGCCGAAGCGTGAATCATGAGTATTGCTCCGCCCCTGCTTGTGTTCAGCGGAAAGCGTAACTAGCGGAACCGGCGTATAGCTGATCCCGCCTGTAAAGGCGTACGGATTTTCCTGAAGTTGTTCGCTGCCGAAGAGGCCGACATTCTTACCGTAATACTTTTCATATTTAAGCGATGCGCCCAGTTGCGGATACGATGGCAACCAACCTTGGGTATAGATATCCCATCCATCCGCCGGACGTTCCTGATAATCATCCAGATCGTGGGAATCCTTCCATTTTGATAATCTTAAATAAGCATTTGCGCCTGCGCGTAAATAATCTTGCCAATACTCAACGCCTGCACCCATACGTGCGTGATGACGACTTAAATCGTAGTCATAAAATAAGTTTGCGCCCAGCATTGAATTATCCGCCGTGAAATAGCGATAACCCATACCGATATTAGTTTGGGTTCTGTCATCGGTACGGTGAAGCGATGTCTGGCTAAATAAAACATGCTGCTTTGTATCAATCCACGGATAAAGGAAATCGAACGCCGAATCTTTTAACGAGAAAGCGTCATCGACGTTGAGTTGAATACGCGCATTACCGTACTTCTGTAGCCACTCTACCACCTCCTTCGTTGCCTGTGCTGAGACGGTATTGGCAGCAAAACTGCCCGCATGGCCGTTTTCAATGCTTCTGCCAGCCTGCGCGGCGAGAGAAGACAGACCGCGCAGTTCTTGCTGTTCTGCGGTGGCCTGCGATGCCTTAACGGCTGACGCATGGCTGATGGTTGGCGTGAAGCTAAGAAGGGCAGGATACAGAGCCTGCAAAGCGATTGTTGACCATGCGACAACCTTATTAACGGGGCCTGTTGCCCCATTGCTCCGCGAAATTTTCTTATTTGACATTTGTAACTCCAATATCAATTAAAAAAATCAAAGGTTATTCCATGTACTGAACGGGATGCGTAATATATGTATTTAGTAGGAAAATTCAAGAGTTGTTCATGGAGAAGTTAACTGGATATTTTTACACTATGCGGCATTGTGGGCTGTTTAACGATGTCGAACGTTTAAATGACGAATGTATTTAAAAAATACGTTTATTTTTATCGTGACGATTTTAAGCTTGTAGGGATATTATTTAACCATGGTCGTTCACTGTTAAATAAAAAGAGTTATCAGGAAATTAATCTGCCTGTTCGTATTCAGCTATCATCACGTTCTCCGGATCTAAGTCTGGAACGTGTCAACACTTTCAGGACGGGGCAATAGACACAAAAAAGCCCTCAGCTTGCGCTGAGGGCTTTCACCGGTGTTTGGTGGGCTGGCGGAGTCTGAATTGGTGATGTAATGTATTGTTTTGAAATAAATAAACTATAATTCAACTTTTTGTTTGGGCCTATCGTTGGGCCTAAAACTAGTGGTGGCTAAATTTCAATCAATAATGATGAGCTAATTACTTTTCCAAGGTTAATATACCGAAATTGCTGCGTGGAATAGTTGATCACTTTGAGGGAAATCAGCCAAGATTGTGCGATCTGAGCAATCGCCAATTATCCCAAACCACCAACTGGACTGAGCAATGTCGATCATAGCACCTATTTCCCGCAACGAACGACACCTGATGCAGAAAACGATTCATAAAACCCGTGACAAAAACATACCCGCAGACTGACCGCCATATTGATGCTGCACCGGAGCGGGAATGTCTGCCATGTCGCCCGCTCTGCAGCACCCTTTCGTCAGTTGGTCGTTGGATTAACTGGTTTACCCTTTATGGCATTGACGGGCTGAAATCATTTTCTCCCTAACGCGGACCCAGCTGGCCTTTTGAGCATATCTGTACGCTGTTGTATGAACTAGTCTGGTATTTCGTTGAAGGGCTGAAAGCACCACGCTGGCTGGGAACGACTGACGGCGTGAGTTTTATCGATGATACAGCTATGTTTAACGCCTGATGGTGCTGCGCTTATCAGTCCTACAATACCGCCAGTAGGACTGATAAGGTGTTTACGCTGCCATCCGGCTAATTTCTGCAAAAACAAATACCCAACCAACGGCTGGGTTCATTAAAATGGTCACTGTTTTTGTATCCGTTTTAGCTTTCTGACTCTTATGCAAAGAAATGCATCCTGTTTTAACCGAATATACAGGATTGCGATGTTCTTTCATTTAATACCGCTCATAAAAACGTTAAATTCTAAGACAGGTGTGGAAAAGCGGATGAGATCATTGTTTCATAGTACCTGACTGGTGGATTTGGTATTTACCACATTATGGATTGAAACTAAGGGTTAGTGAGTCGTTATGGAAGCCAACACGCGTAAGCTAGAAAGAATTTTTGATCAAACCATCACCTATCAAGTGCCACTATTCCAGCGTCCTTATGTGTGGACGTGTGAGAAAAATTGGGAGCCTTTGTGGGAGGACATCCAGACACTTCTTGATAAGCAACTTAATGGTGGTAGAGCTCACCCCCATTTTTTAGGGGCTGTAGTATTGGAGCAGGTCGCGAACCCGACGGGATCCATCGAAAGTCGTCAGGTGATCGATGGTCAACAACGATTTACTACGCTCCAGTTGTTCCTGATGGCGGCGCGTGACCAGGCGGTAGCGCATGAACAGATTAAATATGTCGAACGCTTTTCAGATCTCGTGACCAACCGACGTAGCAAGATCGATCACGATGACGAAGTGTTCAAAGTATGGCCTACTAATAGCAATCGAGAAGCTTTCAAAGTAGTTCATGAGGCTGGGTCACCTGATGCTGTTGATAAGCAAATTACACTACGGCCAGCTCTACGTGATGGTGCTAATAATATTATTGACGGTTACAAATACTTTTATGCGCAGATAGGGCAGTGGTTAAACGGTTCGTTTGATGATAAGGAAGATATCCAGGCATTAAGTGAAAAGTCTCTCGATGAACGTTTTGATTCTCTCTGGCAGGTTGTTAAGGACTGTCTTCAGATTGTTGTGATCGATTTGGACCAGAATGATGAGACTCAAGTCATCTTTGAGACGCTGAATGCAAGAGGGGAGGACCTTCTTCCTGCAGACCTGATCAAGAATTACTTGTTCAGGCTCGCAGAAGCCAGGGGGGATAATGTTGAACAGCTTTATGCAAATAACTGGAAATCATTCGAGACTGACTGGTGGAGAGAGGAAGTCAGACAGGGACGAATCACCCGCCCCCGAGTGGATATTTTCATCAACCACTATTTAACGATGATGACGCGTGAAGAGGTCAGGTCTTCACATATTTTTAATGCATTCAAGGCATTTGTCAGGCAGTCTGAATCGAGTTCGGACCCGGTTTCTGGCCCTAAAACAGCGGTAGAGCACATTGCACAACTTTCGCGTTACGCTGATGTTTTCAAGAGATTTTATCAGTCTGATAGTCATCCCCGCTTAGCGACATTTATGCGCCGATTAGATGCTGTAGATACAACCACAGTTATTCCGTTTTTGTTGTATGCATACGCTGAATTAGTCCCCGCCAATGTTACGGAGTTTGATGCAATTCTTGAGTTGCTTGAAGCGTATTTAGTACGTCGCATGATCTGTGGAATGACAAGTAAAAACTACAATCGCTACTTTGTTGAGCTTATTAAAGCATTGGACAAGAAAGGGATCATAACGGCAGAAAATGTAGCTGGCCAGATGAATAAAAGTGCTGGAGATAGTACTCGATTCCCTGATGATAGTGTACTGGCTGCGGCCATTACAGATTTGCCCTTTTATGGCCGGCTGGCTCAATATAAAGTGCGAACCATACTTGAAGCACTTGACGCTTATGCGTTTAACAAAAAAAGTGAAGCAGAACCATTACCAGTTGGGTTAACGATTGAGCATGTAATGCCGCAAAAGTGGGCAGATAATTGGCCACTTTGCCCCGATGATAAAACTGACCCACTGATTGAGCAGAAGGCTATTCAAAGGAGAGATAAGCTAATAAATACTATAGGTAATTTAACGCTTATTACTCATAGTCTGAATCCCGCATTGTCGAATTCTGCGTGGACCTTGAAACGCCCAGAGCTGCTGAAGTTTAGCAAACTCAATTTGACGCAATACTTTCATGGCGATCATGCTGTGCAGTGGGGGGAGAAAGAAATTGAAACCCGTACATTTTATCTGACTGAGCAACTCAAAAAGATATGGCCAATGCCAACAGTTTCTGAAGATGAGAAAGCCACAATGGATTAATCCGTTATGCAACGATAGAAATCTACTGGAACCCAAGAAAGCAAGAGCTCAGCCATAGGCTAGGTTCTTTAAATAGTGGTGCCGGACTACGAGTGATTCAGGGGTTGACACTATCGGTATTCGTGAGATGCTGGTTCATGCTATGTCGGATGAAACGCGGGAATTTTACCTACGGGTGGGGTTTGAGCCATCGCCGATGGATCCGATCATGGTGATGCTGGGGGATTTGCTGGGGAGTGCTATCTGAAAAACGGTCGTTTGTAATACTATAACAACAAAAGCACTACTTAACCCTTAAAAGCTAAGCATGTTGATGTAAGATTCCTTACATAGGGGTATAATCTTTCTCTATGATTTTATGGAAAATTAACAACCAGGTGCGGTTTGTTATAAGAAGATACTTGGTATGGGCATATGAACAGTGTTTTCGAGAGAGAGAACGATAATATCCGGGTACTTTCACTATTCTCCGGTTGTGGTGGTATGGATTTTGGAATTACCTCAGCTGGTGGAGACATCGTCTTTGCCAACGATGTCATAGAGAATGCCTGCAAAACATTAGGGAACTATTTCCCAGATACTGATATCAGGCATAGCGATATCTCTCAAATTCAGTCTTTTCCAGATGTTGATATTGTTGTTGGTGGCTATCCCTGTCAGTCATTTTCAATGGCAGGTAACAGAAAACCAAACAATGACGACAGAACAAACCTTTATAAACACTTTCTACGGGTATTAGAGACCGTTCGGCCTAAGTATTTTGTTGCTGAGAATGTTTCTGGCTTGAAACATTTGGGAGCCGGTAGTTTTCTGGAACAACAGCTCACAGCATACAAAGCTGCCGGATACCAGGTCAGCTATCATATGGTAAACGCAAGGGCTTATGGCGTACCTCAGTCACGCAAGCGTTTGTTTATCATTGGTGTCAGAAACGATCTGGGGCAATACTTTGAATTTCCTGCTGAAACACATGGCAAAGCGACAAAAAAGAATCCTCATTTAAAACCCTATGTTTCACATGGTGAGGCTATTAGGGATTTACCACTATGGCCTGAAGGTGAGTTTTACGAACGACCACATGATCCTGAAGGGCATTTCTCATGGTATTTCATGTCCCGAAATCGTAAAGCTCTATGGGACAGCCCTGCTTACACCGTCGTAGCTAACTGGCGTCATGTGACATTACATCCTGCCAGCCCGGTGATGAAGTTAACATGGTCAAACCTGGAGGATGGCTGGAAGCAGCGCTGGGACTTTTCTGATGAATATGAGCATCTAATTGTTGATACTTCTCGTCCCAAACTGGAACAGGCAAGGCGGTTATCATGGCGGGAATGTGCACGAATACAAACTTTTCCACAGGGTTTTGAGCCTGTAGGAGACGTCGAGTCAAAATTTACCCAAATTGGTAATGCTGTTCCTCCACTGCTGGCTGAGGTACTTTTTCGGCATTTATTTTCTGGTACTGGTTTGAAAATGATGACAGCGAACGGTAATTAGGCGGTGAGTATGGATGATTCTTTCCCGGTTACTTTAGAAGAATGGAATGCTGAACTAGTAAAGATCGTCTTTCTTGAGTCTTCGCATACGGGCTCGACTTTAAGCCGAATTGATACTACGGGCCGCATTTTTGAGCAACTTGCAGGTCCACGTAGCAAAGAGGATGCTAAGCGAAGTTTCCTGATTTCGTTTGGAAAAAAAGCGTCTAAAATCCAGGATGCTCTCAGAGATGAGTCGCGATTAGACATTTTAGCGCAAATAAAAGGATACCCTACTTATTTTGCCGTTTTATATTTAACATTACTTGCTGCCAGTGCTGATGATGAAACACATGACGAAGGGGATTTTCGGGTTCGATTTTCTGTGCTGCTTGGCTTTGATAAAAATAAAAAATTTGTTTTTACTGAATTACCCAACTTATGGGAAAGGTTAGAAAGATGGAGTAGTAAAAGACAAAACTGTACCCGTTTAATCTTGCCAAGGCCATCAAAGCATGAAAGATTGATTGGGTATTCCAAGAGAATTGCTTTTCCCTGCTACAAAGATGAGGTCTTTTTACGGAATATTCTCATCGATAATAAACTAGATAACTATTCAACTTTTGAATCAGTTAATAAGGTAGTACATCAATATATATCTTATTTTAGCGAGTTTTTTAACCAAGAGTTTATTGAGTTCAGAACATTACTTTCAAAGGCTGCCATGCAGCAGGCTTATGACTCTCCTTTTTGGGGCGCTGTTCGTGATATCACTGTACATACGGAGAGAGAACAACTCAAAGAGAATGGTAAGTATTGTATTCACATGGAGTTTAATGATTCAGGTAATCCGGAGATTTATCTTCTTATGGATGACGCTGCTGCTACAGCCTCAGAAATCCAGCATTATGACTCCTTGCCTAATGAAATAGAGAACTATAATAATATATATTACGAACGAGACATAGGCACCACATTAAATTCCTTGGATTTATTATTAAAAAAACGGAAGGGTTATTTCTATAAATCACGAGTGGGAGTCGCACTACGGTCTGGGTGTTTACCGCTTTTTCGTGATGATTTTTGTCATATTAGTTCAGAAGGAGAATGTTATGAAGATTCTCCAACCTATTTAATACTTCATCATACATATGCAGACAGTGTTTTCACTGTCTTGAAGAAGGTTGGCGAAAGAGTACAACGTCGGGATATTAAATCTACCAAATGGTCGATAGTTTCTTCCGATAAAGTTGGCAGGCAAACGCTGGATAAGATTGCCCGTTTGTTACCAGAAGAAGCCCGTCGTTTTCTAATACAGGGATGGCAGCCGGCTCGACCTCGTATGTCAGGTGCAGCGCGATTTGGACAGGCTATACTGCTTAACCCTGCCAGTACACCGATAATTCATATGCCTGAAGTACTAAGAGGATGCTATGTCATCAGCAATAAAGACGGAGAAGAATTAACTCATGGTTCGCTATCTCAGGGAGCTGAAGGATTATTCATTCCACCAGAGGCGTTGATGGAAATATCTGGTCAGGCATTTTGTCGCTACGAACTTACGTTAGCGCATTCAGATATCCCAGTAAATTTTGATGTGCACGTGTTAGATCATGCGCCTTACGCCACTTATTGTAAAATTTCAGAGCCACATGATTGGCTGACTGATGGACCATCGGGAGTATTAATGGCGTTAGGGGATACGGCAGTGATCCCCCCACTGAAACGCGAAGAAATAACGCCATTGAGTGGTGCTCAGATGTTATGGCAGTATGAAAATGGCTTTCCTGTAACATGTCAATATACTGAATTACATAATATACCCGCAGCATTTGACTGGATCGCTGAAGCGCTGGCCTTGCGTTTTCAACGCCGTAGCACATTGCCTTTTGGTGAATTAAAAAAACATATTGAACCGGTATCACAGGTAACGAGGATACCCGAATGGCAATTGCGTCGCATGCTCTTTGCCGCTGGGTGGCTTTGTGTAGTACAACGACGTCATGCGCCATATTCGTTAGTCTCATTGGCTGAAAGAACCATTTCCGTTGATGTCACTGAGCAGGGAATTGTTGCCCGAATTCTGGGGATGTTTACAAGAAGTGAACGTAATCTTCTACAAGAAGCACTTAATAACGGTGAGCGAATAGGGCGTCGGTTAGTTGAGGATAACGGCTGTTCAATGGGTTGTATTGAATTGCATCTGTCAGCCAGAGAGCGTGTCCATGCTTTCATTGAACAGTTTGGGTTACGTTTGGTTAATCACGACGATTTCCCCGTAAATGCTTTGAGCGGAGTATTGCTACCGATGTCTCAAATGCAGTTTACCCCGGCTTTACCCCCGGATCTCCATGTGTCGCTATGGCAAGCTGAAAAATACCAATGGTCAGAAGAACAGCGGATTACTCAAACGGCAAATAATCTATTGATACGGTGTCAGGAAAAACAGCGTTATCGTTATTTTATTAGGCAGAATGCTGGATACTGGCAAACCGATAGCTTCTCCTGGGCCTTAATGGCTCAGATGATATGTTCAGGAGAAACGGTTGGTGTGCAAAAAGGCGATAGTGGCTGGTGCTGGTCAACGAAAATTATTGCGTTACCGCCCTCCGTTTTACAGTGGTGGATCCATGTTGCCCATGGATGCTTGTCGATAACAGATAACGGTGGTTACTTATTTGCAGGGGGGAAAGTTCCACTCTGGGACAATGTAATGACCTTCCCCTCCTGTCAACGAGCGTTGGCACGACGGAACAGAGCGCTGACAACACGCAAGTTGCGCAAAACCTTACAGTAATTTTACAGAATCAGGTGGTAAGGAGAACGTTTAAGATGGCTAAAAAGAAAAATATTATCAGCGACCGGCTGGGCCAAATGTACTACTTCGGTACAGAATCTCATGAATTGATCAGATGCTTGCAAGAGTGCAAGCAAAGACTCACCAGAAATGGCGCTAAAGCGGATAATTTACCGAAAGGACCGGAGAAAAGGTTACATTTTCTCCGTACGTTACCACCTAAGGCCAAACCTGTTGTGTCTGATTGGCTTCGTGAAAATTTAACGTTTTCTGAACAAAATGACCCACAAATTGTTCTTAGAGATCTGTTAGAAGCAGAAAGTAATGCAGAAGATATTGAACTCTGTAAACCGTTATGGCGCACCATTCTGGGATTCTATATTTCTTCTGACTGCCCTGAAATTATAACGAAATTCCTGAATGGTGAAGAAATTGATTTACCCCAACATGGTGTTTCTGACTCCTTGACAATTAATTTCACTGACGAAGACATTGAACAATGTGCCTTAATTAGTCAGGGTAAAGAAATTTCTATGCCAGAGCGCACTATTCCACTGTTTGTTGGGGGATTGGTTGACGCACTTAGGGGAACGCGTATAGCCGATAATCGATGGCGGACAAAGCTATCAGAACATTCTTTACCGCTGGCGCGAAAATTGGGTGAACTTATCGATCAGTTTGAAGCCAGTCACGACCTTAAAAAAATGGATGGTACCAGTGTAATACAGGCTCCTCCCGTTGTTTCCAAAGAAATCGACAGTTCGATGGACGAAGTTATGTTCATTGGAAAAGTGTTAGCGTTAACCGCGTCCGGCGCTTTTTTTGTAACGCCGATTAGTCTATTAATTAATGGCAACCTACGAGACCTCCCGGAGGAACTGGTAAAAGATCTTTTCCCTCATGGTGGTGAAGCCATTGGTTTTGAGAATCATTTCAGCAAAAAATTTACTCGGGGTGAAATTGCAATATGGAAAGCCCGATATCAGCCGTCTGATAAACCCGCGCAGTATGTCATTACTGACTACCTGTCGCGCGTTTATCCTGTCGTCGCGCTGCCTCATGCCTCTGATGAACCTGATACTGTTAGAGAGTGGTTACTCACCAGCTACCAACCGCAAAACGATACGTCGGTCATTTTTCAGCTAAGTGATGGAGTATCCCTGAGATTACCGGGTGACTTGTCTGATCCTAAAAAATATGACTTTGATATGCCGCTGGAGAGTTATCGTCAGGTTCCTCAGACATTACTTGGTTCTCATGCCCTCACGGTGATCACTGAACTCCCTCAGGTGAGTGAAAAGTATGATTGTGCTGAAGCTGCTACGTGGATCAAACGCCTGCTTAAACGAACTGATTCAGCAAAAGACTTCCCTCAATTCAGTAAAGGGCAGCTACAAAACTTAACCCATTTTATTGCTGAACATGAATCTGATAATGAGGCATCCTATCTTCGTGCAGTATCTCATCTGGAGCAGATAGCAGATACAAGATCCTTTCTTAATGATACGACTCAACAGTTACTGGCTTTACCTGAGGTTGAGGCGCAAATTAATATTGAGAAACAGGAAATACTGACTCGTTACGAAGACGAACAGTATCAGATTAAACAATCAATAATGGTATTATCTGAAAAGAAAATCCAGCTTGAAAATGAAATAGCCGATCAGAAGAAAAAACTGAAAAAAGAGACCGATCGAATTAATAAAGCACTACGTCAGCAAGAAAATGAGCTGGAACAACGGATTAAAAAGACCTTCGAAGCCGCATCTCAAGCGGGAGTGGAAACGCTAGCCCAGACAGCGCTACTGCGGGCGATTATCAAAAATGAAACAGCGCAGGAACAACCTGTCCAACAACGGATAACACCAGAACCTGTAGCCGAATCAGTAAATTCTAATTTCCCATTAGCAGAGGTGAGCATCCTGACTCGCAAGCATCAACTATCATTGGCTATCGAAAAACAGGCACAGGCAACGGGACTAAGTGAATCTTTATTATCCAGCCTGATTGCCACTGCGAGTATCACACCCGCGATCGGATTGATGGGAAAACAGACAAAACAGACTATCGCTTCATTAGCGAACCTTTTAGCCGGTAATGTTTGGGGGGAAGTATCGGTACATAGCGATCATTTTAGCTTCAGCGATTTAATGAACTCCCCCACGCTGATCCGCTTATCCGGCGATACTCATACCATGACACTGGGCGATTTTTTGACCCAACAACAAGAGGCAGGGCTGGCGAGCATTATTGAATTGCGTGGTTTTAACCGTACTCCGCCAGAAACGCTTCTCCCCGAACTCCACGAGTGTTTATTCAGAACTCCCCATCCTGCCGCATGCAGTTGGACGGATCGGCGACAGGCTTTGCGACATTTGCCCATCCGGCACCCAATACTTTTTTTACTCACATTCACCACCGGGAAAAGCACGTTTCCATTACAGGCTCCTCTTGCACCAGTTACCTCTGTTTCTGGCAGAGAATATATGGTCGGATGAACGGCCATTTGAGCAAAATACTGACATCACGCCTTCTCGTATTGCCCCAGAACTATGGCAGACAATCTATGTGGACAACCACCAGCCAGAGCACCCGGCTTGTGCGCCATGGGAAGCACTAAAAGCAGCGCTACTCTCTTTACTTCCTGATGAACAAGCGCAAGCCGTTGCCCGTCTGGCTTACGGTCTCGGTCGTAGTACAACACAAGATATTGCGACCACGATTGACATTCTTGCACCGGAATTAGGGCCATATGTTCAGGAAATGACTAGCGGTGAATCGGCAAGCGTACTTGAGCACCTTTTCCAGTTATAAGTAAAGGAATAATAATGAATAATCCACTGGAAACATTTGAATCAATAAGAGATTTTTATATTTCGTACCTTGAAACAGCCTTCCGTATTGATTCATCAGACATACAGTCTGAACGGCGAGCGTTACTGGAACAGCAAGGGACATTATGTGCCGATCTATTTCTTGAACCGATGCCCCGATATCAGCATTATGGCTTAACTATCAGCGAATTACGAAATGATGCTTATGGTCAGACATGGTTGCCAGGGTTTAATGCGCAACAAAGGGCGGCATTCATCGACCTCTGTTTAGGTGGACTTCTGCCCCACAATAAAACGGATTCAACTAAGGGACGTTTTAATCTTTATACCCATCAACTGGACATGCTGAAAAGAGGGGTACAGCCAGGGAAACCGGGCATTGTCACCTCCGGGACTGGTTCCGGTAAAACCGAATCATTTTTACTGCCTGTTCTGGCACAGATCGCAAAAGAAGCTACCGGCTGGCCGCAAAGCCCGGCGTTGAAGTGCTGGCAACCGTGGTGGCATAAGGTTGCGGATAAACAGCCCAGCTTCATGCGCGAGCATGAAGCCGCTGCTCGTCCGAAAGCGGTACGCGCGCTGATCCTCTACCCGATGAATGCCTTGGTAGAAGATCAACTGGTACGTATGCGACGGGCGCTGGATTCCAGCGAAGCTCATGATGTCATGGATACGCATTTCGGCGGCAACCGGATCTTCTTTGGCCGTTATACCAGCGCAACTAAAGTAACTGGCTGGCTTAAACATCCCCGACTCAGTGAAGAAAAAAATGAGAAAAAGCGCGTGGCTAAAAAAATCACTGAGCTGCGTGAATATATGCAATTAACGGAAGAGACCCATCAGGAGGCGGTACGACAAGCGCAGCAGGACAAGGATAACGAATTATCGTTTAATTTCCCCCGAACCGCTGGCGGAGAGGTTCTCAGCCGCTGGGAAATGCAAAAGACACCGCCCGATATTCTGATCACCAACACCAGCATGCTCTCAACGATGCTGGTTCGCGAGGTGGACGATCCTATTTTTGAGCAAACCCGACAGTGGATTGAGCGCGATCCTGATGCCTATTTTTATCTTATTCTTGACGAACTTCATCTACAGCGAGGAACCGCTGGTACTGAAGTCAGCTACTTGCTTAAACATTTGATCAACCGGCTGGGGCTGGATCAGGAAAAACACCGACACAAACTGCGCATTCTGGCCTCCAGCGCCTCTTTACCCGTTGAAGGTGCTGAAGGTGATCAAAGCGTCGAATATTTATGGGGGATGTTCGGTCAGCGGGGATTACCCGCAGGTGCCTCTTCCAACGACTGGAGAGAATGTATTATTAAAGGTGACCCCCTTCCCCCGGGCAATATGTCTCTTTTCCAGGGGGATCGGGAGGCGTTTTATCACGCAGTGCTTCAGTTACAGCAAGCACCACTTACCTCATTACAACACTGGCAGAATGTCGCCCGCAGCATGGAAATGACAGCCAGTGAAGCCTCTACAGAACAACTAGCGCAACGTGTCGTTTTACAGGCGGGCAACCTGCTTGAAAGTGGCTGCTATACGGACGATCTCTCTCCGAGAGCTACGTCAATCAAAATGCTTAGTTCACGCCTTTTTAACGCCCAACCCCATAGTGACAAAGCGCTCCAGGCATTAATCTGGTTACGTTCGACTGAGGGAGATTGGCCGCAATGGTTTTCACATGCCTTTCCTGATGATATCGGTGCGCCACGTTTCCGCGCTCATGCTTTTTTGCGCGCTCTTGAGGGGTTATATGTCGCGCCATTGCCCGTCCCTAGCGCTGCATCTGCGCAAGAAATTAATCAAAGATATTTTGGCGATCTTACCGTGGAGTCCGGCTTACGTTACGGCAAAGATAAAAAATCGCGGCGTGTCGAATTACTCTATTGTGAATGTTGCGGTAATCTCTTTTGGGGGGGTAAACCTTCGGTCTTTTCCGGTTCAGAAAGTCGAATTGAACTTTTACCCAACGACCCTGATACGGAACAACTGCCCGAACACGCAAAATCAGTCATGGTAGAACGCCGATCTGCTGAAGAATACGCGCTATTTATGCCCGTTGTCGAACGTTTCTGGCCGAAAGGAAATGAGGAGCTAAACAGCGATAATGACAATACTTTTGGTACTTGGGTAAAAGCCAGCTACGATCCATTTACCGCCACTATTCAACACCCAGTATCGCTCTTAAAACCGCTACCGGAAAACCATATAGCGGGCTGGTTCTATTACGTCAAACCCGGTGAATTTGCCTCCTCGGAAAGAGGCCAGTCATCCAGACAGTCACCTGGAACGGCGCTACCTTTTCAGTGTCCGGCGTGTGGTACGTCCTATAAATACGGCAAAGGTAAGCTCTCCCCAATCCGTAGCTTTCGCGTCGGTTTTTCGAAAACGACACAACTACTGGCCAGCTCGCTAATGGCGGAACTACAGCGATCGGGTAACCGTGAGCAACTGGTAACGTTTTCAGACAGTCGTCAAGATGCCGCAAGGGCGGCGCTCGATCTGGAATCGGGTCACCATGACGACGTCAGACGAGAAATTGTTGTCCATTCGCTACAGACTATTGCGGCTGATAAACCGTCCCATAACCAACTAAAAATACGCCAGGCAGAGATAGAGAACCGGAACAAAACACTAGTTAACCTCAGCGTAAGGTCGGATGAGGAAGAGGATGAATTGGATCAACTTGCTGATGAACGAAAGAAAATCAGAGGGTTATTATCAAAGCCTGAATCTGACAGCATACCTCTGCGTGAAATCCTCGAACCTGAATCACCGGATGCAGGTCAACCGCTTGGCCCGCTGTTAAGGGCGCAGGTAGATGCAGGTATTCACCCTTCCGATCGTACTGGCATCGCGCCTGTTCCCGATCCAGAAAAACATGAAGAAGGCACGCTGACCTTTGCATGGCAACAACTCTTTGAAAAGAACACGCAGGGGGAGTGGTGCTGGAAGGCGCTTCCATCCTATGAAGACAACCTGCTTGTGGCACGACAGGAGATTTCACGCGATCTGAAACGGCTGGTGGGGGAAAGCGTATTCAGTAAAACCTACTTCGCGCTGGAAGAGTCCGGTTGGGGTTATCCCTGCCTTCCCATTACCGGAAACGACTCACGGGAACATCTCGCGATTTATGACGCAATGTTTCGTGTGTTGGCGGACGCATACCGGGTTACCCCTTCACAATATACAAAGCCAGAAACTCCATGGAGTTCAGCGCGCGATGTCAATCGTAGAAACCGCCTGTACCGTTTTACACAGGAGATATGCCAGTGTTCAGGAGGCGAGCCTTTATCTTTAATTGATAGTTTTCTCCGGCGACTAGAGCTGGCGGGTCATCAGGGCGGTATTATTGATATTGGTAAAATGCATTTTCGCCTGGCGGAACCTACAGATCGCGTCTGGCGCTGCTCCCGCTGTGGGCGTATACACATGCATACCGGCGCGGGAATCTGCACTCGTTGCTACTCTCCTTTACCAGAAACGCCGTGCAGTGAGGCAAAAACGCTCCAGATGCAACACTATCTCGGCAAACGTCTCTCACATTCTTCTGGTATTCACAGGATGCGCTCAGAGGAACTGACTGGAATGACCGAAAATCCGGCGGCAAGGCTACGCCGGTTTAAAGGTATTCTGATTGCCGACGACGATGATATTTTACCGGAAGGAATGAAAGATTTTGCGCCCGATAGAGACCTTGACCGGGCAGCTCGCGTGGTCGATGTGCTTTCCGTAACCACCACCATGGAAGTGGGCGTGGATATTGGTGATTTACGCGCGGTCTTTCAGGCCAACATGCCACCACAGCGCTTTAATTATCAACAGCGTGTCGGACGTGCCGGACGACGTGGACAGGCGTTTTCATTCGTCTTAACCGCGTGTCGCAGCAAGAGCCACGATCTGTTCTACTTCCGCCACCCGGAAAAAATTACTGGCGATCTCCCTCCGCCACCGTTTCTGACCACAAATCTGGAAATGATCTGCCAGAGACTGGTACGAAAAATCTGGCTGGTGTCGGCATTCAAATGGTTAAGGCAGCAAACGGAAAAAGCCGATCACCCATGGCCGGTTGACGACTACGCACACGTCCCTGATAACCATGGTGAGTTTTTCCCGGTGCACTGGCTGAAAGAAAACCAAACGGACTGGCTGCCAAAAATCCGGCAGGCCATCGAAGCAACCATCCTGGCGCGCGATGAATTTGCCCGGACCAGCACACAGCAAAACCCATATTTGTTCCAGAAAATTATTCAGCCTTTGACGCCGGAACAGCTGATTCAGGATATCAACGCCGTACTGAACGACAGCGCGATGGAGGCGAAAGGACTGGCAGAAGCGTTGGCGGAACACGGTAAATTCCCAATGTATGGCATGCCGACCCGATCACGCCTTTTGCTGACAAGGCCAGTCAGCACAGGTGAAAAAGAAATCGAATTCGCCAGCATGGACCGCGATCTGGATATTGCGATACAGGAATTTGCCCCCGGAAAAATTCTGGTTCAGGATAAACGACGCTACTTTACAGCAGGTTATAGTGGACTGCTTAAACAGAGCAGAAAAAATCCACGATCATTTTATTCAAATGCCTGCGAACCGGGTGAACTCAGAACAATGACCGCCTGTCCAGTGTGCAACATCTGGGCTCCGGCAAACTCTCTGGCCACCGAATGTACTATCTGCGGTGCCGTTATGGATAAGGCAGAGCGCTATCAATGCTATGTTCCTTATGGATTTATCACCACGCTGGAGCCCAAATCGGCCAAAGAGGATTTTGATCAGATCCTGACCACGGCCAGTCGTGTATCAATTGCAGAAGCCTACACTTTTTCTGCCACGCCAGAGCCTGACGTTAATGTGGCGATACAGCTTCAGCCGCAGACATGTCTGCACCGCCTGAATCGGGGAATTTATACCGATAAAACATGGCGTGGTTTCAGCGCAACACAGGGGAGCCTAACGGTCCCTTTCAGAAAGCAGGGGACCTACCAGCCGCTTTGGGCTAACCGGGTTTGGATAGATAGTCAAATTATTGAGGCCGACCTGTTAGTTAAAAACCGCTTTAACGATCGGGGAGAAACCCGAAACACATTTTATCTTGCCGCGCCTAAAGTGACTGATCTACTTGCGCTGATGGTTGCCCAAACCCCGCCGGGTCTCCGGCTACAGTATTCCACTCTAACTCCGGCATTCAGAGCTGCTGCGCTCTCGGCGTCTTTTATCATTGTTAACTATGCATCAAAAGAGCTATTGGATATTGATCCTGAAGAAATTGAAATTCTGGAACCCCGCGTTCAAATGCTGAAAAACGGTAAGTCGGTACCAGTTCTGCAAATGGCCGATCGTCTGGTTAATGGTTCAGGGTTATGTGAACGGCTGCAGCAGAAGGACGCATCCGGTTCTCTCATTATACTTGAGGTCATGAAGAAGATTTTAAATAACAAAACGGCTTACCCGCTGGCTGAGTTCCTGCAATCCGATCATCGCGAACGATGCTTTCAAGGATGTTATCACTGCCTGCACCGATACGGAAACCAGCCGTATCACGGGTTGCTGGACTGGCGTCTGGGACTGGATGTTATTCAACTTCTTCTGGATCAAACCTATAACGCCGGGCTGAACGGTGATTTTACATCTCCGGGCGTGTCTGACTGGCCGGAAAATGCCCTACGATTAGCTAAAGAGGCCGCTTCGCTATACAGCGACAGTGACGTAAAAGTGATGGGGAATATACCCGTGATTCGCACCGGTGACGGGCGGTGGGCCGCCGTACTACATCCATTCTGGGATCCCGATGCTGCATTTGCTGCAAACCCCGAACTTGAGGCATTTTCATATGAGGTGGACGTAGACGCAACGAATACTTTTGCGTTGTCCCGCCGCATGGGGACTGAAATGGCGAAATTACGGACTCAGGCGTCCTCATCTCTGGAGTGATAATGCAATGAATGAAATGATTCTATCGCGTACTCATCCGGTGCTTCCTTCTCTGCTGGGGAGTTTCGCTGTTTGTCCGGCGAAATACTTGCTGGAAAGTGAAGCTCATTCTTACGCACGTTTACCGTTGCATCCGGCAGTCATTCTGGGCCAGGTAATACATCAGCGCGTCAATTCACTGACACATCGGGAGGCCGCTTTCGAGAATTATACCCTTAGGCAACTGGAAAATGATTTTACGACCGCGCTGACAGCCAATCGACGCGCCGGACCGGTAGCAAACTGGATATATGACCGTCACGGCGTTGCCGGGCTGGTGTCACGCCAAATGCTTGTTACCCAGATCCGCTACGTCAGATCGCTTATGCCACCTGTTTTCGTAAAAGGGGGCCCTGCACACGAAAAAACATTACCCGTTGGCCGGGAGGTTATGCTGACCAGCAATGATTTCGATATGCATGGGCGGGCCGACCTCATATATCAGGAGCGACCCGATCGGTTAAACGTAGTTGATTTGAAAACCGGAAAGGTAACAGACGAACAAAACCAGCCGAAAGAAGCTAACCTGTTACAGATTGCGGCCTATGGCATAATGGTAAAAGAGCGAGCACCTGATATGAACATTGGGTTAGTTCTGACGGGGAGCCGTGATAGCTGGGAAGGTACGCTGAATACAGAGCTGATTGAGCGGGTCACTACGATTATCAAAAATATTAATCGACTTTTGCCACGGAATATCCCACTTTCAGTATATGAGCTGACTTGTCCTGGCACGCACTGCTCCCATTGTTCCTGCCGTTGCTCGTGCTCGGCCTGGACAGAAAAGCTACGAAAGCAGATGCAACCGTCTCTTTCTGATCAACAGCATTGCGGAATTGATATCAGCGGAAAATTACTTGAAGCGGAAAGTGACGATCATCTTCTTACGCTGAAGATCCTGCTACCTGATAATTCAGTTGTTAAGGTCTTTCGTGTGCCTTCCAGCACCATCCCAGAACCAACGGAAATAACAGGAAAAAAAATCATACTGTACGGATTAAACACCTTTAGCGAGACATCAACAGAGTATTTTCCCCGCAACTTCTATGTCATCAATATGCAGGATACGAAAAGATCGGCGTTTCAGTTTCACTGGCAAAGTGAAGGAATGAATTGAACAATGGATTATGTTGTAAGCACACTTGTTTTAGCTCCACGTACTTTTTGAGATTTCCGTGGGGAGAAGATTTCCCACCATTAGCCGGTACACTTACGGCATCAGGTTATTCAGGGATTCATGAGGCCGTTCGCTGTTATATTCCGTCAGCCAATAGTCGTAACGGTATTGCCACACTCCCCATTCATTCGCTTTACCCCCATCAATACTGTCGATTAATGCATAAATATCAATAGGTTGAATGGTGATGACTTCTGTCAGGCTCAACGCTGCATTACGTCCGGTGACGATACGTTCAATGCTGGTGGAGCAAATCACATGTGTGTGATCGGTTAACACGTCAGGATCGGTGTGCATCAGTGCGACCATTATTTTCTTTCCTTATATAAAGTAAAACACCAGCCCGGTTAAGGCTGGCGCTTGCGTATATATGTAATGTGCAGGAGGCAGGGTTATTCTGACCGGGCCCGTTGCATCAACTGCAGATGGCGGAGATCGCGAACATCATTCAATGCCTGCTCCACGTGCGGGAGCAGGATGGTGGAGTTCGTATTGTCCTTATCGTTATCAAAGATAATCGGTGTGTCACAGTCGATATTATCCCGTAGCCAGTCGATCAGGATTTGCAGGGCTTCTTCGGTGGTTAATGTCCGCATAAAAAGACCTCGTGGTAATTGGAACCGGATCACCACGCAAAGGTGGAGAAACCGGATAGCTGCTCGCCCAGGGCATCAAGATGAATAATGCGAATGTGATAACGACACATTAATGTCACAACTAACCGACGGCAGGCTTTCGATAATCCCCGTTTCTTTAGCTGAAGTACCGGGTACTGCCACGCATCGAGGTGGATCAGATAACCGGAACCGGTATAGCAGACCCACTCACTGTCGCCGTGGTCTTCATGCTGATGCGAGAGCGTATACAGCAGGCTGTTATCAGCTTCGGTGATATGGGCGGTACTGCACTGAATACCATTAAACCGGGCGACAGGCGGGAGTGGATTGTCATCATCGTTAACCACACGAAGTGAATAACCGTTATCACAGACCACATTAATCAGGTCGGTCAGTTCAATACCATCAATATCCACGCTAATCCGGCCCATGTTGAGGGCCAGAACGTTAATGGCATCGGCTTCCACGGTGAGGGATAACTTCATTGTGTCACCCCGCTGTATTTGCCGGTGGTGATATCTGTCACCGCTTTGTACCCGTTACGTTTCATCAGGCCGGTGGCCCGTCTGGCCCGGAGCATGTCAATGCGGCCAATAAAGGGAGACGGGTGACTGATGGAGAAACCGGGCCTGTCGGTGCGTACCAGGTCATATTTTTCGACGATAAAGTTCAGCGCATCCGCCAGTGAGATACCGGCATCGATATGCTGTGCAATCACCTGCTCATCACCAAACGGAGTATCGTTAAGCGTAAGACCGTAGTGCTGTTCCAGCAGGTACGTGAGCAGCATTTGCCAGATGTTGACGGGTGACGGGCGTGAGGGTACCGCCCGTCTGTGGGGTACGGGTTGAGTCTGCATAAAGGCGTATCTCTGTTAAATAAAAGAGGTGGTGAGGGTGGAGCGATTACGCTGAGGGTTGCTGACGAATGGCGTCCAGTGACGCTTCCAGTGTGGACCAGTTAATGCCCTGTTCCGCATCGTGATGCCGGTCGGCATGCTGTAGCGTCGCAATCGCTTCCTCTTCGGTAACGGAGGCATCAATGCTGCGCACATCATCCGTGTACCAGAGTGAGTACAGGACAAAATCATCATTCTGGTGCTGCTGCAGATGTCTGATGACGTCACTGATTTTACAGGCGTGTGTCATGGTGATTACTCTCCGGGTTGTGCTGCCGGTGCGGGTGTCGGATAAATTGCGATATAGACATAACCACAACTGGCAAGTGAGTCAGCCTCGCAGGTGAGTCCTTTCGCATACAGCGTGACGCAGTGCTGATGGCGGGGAGTGAGTTCACCGCTGGTCAGCATCAGTTCCATCTGCTTCATCAGCAGAGGAAATTCCTGGTCGAGATGACGTAAATCCGCGTCACTGAATTTACCGGTAATACTGGCGCGGTCAGCCAGATAATGAAGGCGGTTACCTTCCTGAACCAGTCGTGCGCCAAAACACGGGGTGATACTGCGTTTCAGTCCCCACCGGGGTTCTGCAATATCATGCTCTGTTGCGGGTGTTGTATTCGACAATGTAGTGCTCCTCATATCAGGTTAATTAAGTGTGACGCAGCGCAGGACCACATACGGGCCGCTGCGGTCCTGACGGCGTTCCGCGAATACCGTATCCTGCACCTCCCGACCTGCGTAATGGCAGACGCTGCCGGACCAGTGATATCTGCAGGTACAGAAGCGAAACAGCCGGGACTGTGGATGTTGCCGGTATATCGTCATCGCCTGGCGTTTACTGATAATCTTCATGATGTTGTTTCCCTGTTGCGTTACAGCCAGCCACGTTCAGCAAAGGAGACAATATCCATTCCGCCCACCACCAGGTGGTCAGGCAGGCGAATTTCCACCAGGTCCAGCGCCTGTTTAAGACGTTCCGTAATCTGGCGGTCGGCCTGGCTGGGTTCCGCAAGCCCCGAAGGGTGGCAGTGTGCAATGATGATGGCAGCAGCGTTGTGTTTCAGTGCCGCCTTCACCACTTCCTTGGGATGGACCTGCGTATGGTTGATGGTGCCGGTGAAGAGGGTTTCGTGGGTAATAAGACGATGCTGGTTATCGAGGAACAATACGATAAATTCCTCCCTCTCCAGTGATGCCAGTTGCAGACGCAGCCAGTCACGTACCGAACTGCTGGAGGTAAATGACGCACCGGGTTCACGTAACTGACGCTCCAGCAGGGTTAGCGCCTTCCGGATGGTGTGTTGCGCGGATGCCGGTAATTCAGCGGCAAACAGCGGTAACTGTTGTTCCATTGCTGCATCCCTCAGTCGATGATATGCATGATGGCGTTACATTCCGCATGATTCAGGGCGTAATCCCGCAGCCGGTAATAATGCGCAGTCATCGCGTCGCATTCGGTCCGGCAGGCATGGTGGCTGTATTCAATAAGGCAGGCGGCAATACCGGCGGCTTCCGCACTCATTTCAGCACTGTTGCCGTTCATGTCGTTAAACAGCGTCCAGGCTTCATCATTGTTCTCTGCCTCCGGTGCCATAAACGCGCCACCGTTGCTGAGGGTGAGAAACTGCCAGATACCGCCCCGGTAGTTGTCACAGAGCCTGTCCATCCGGCCAAAGATGCGGGGCTCCAGCAACATCCACTGGGGGATACCACCGAAATGCTGAGGCCAGAAGCGGATGCGGTTCTCATCGGATACCTGTGTGGCGGTAATCTGATGTTGTGCTGCAATCGGAACGGTTGCTTCCGGGGTGAACAGTGGCAGTGTATTGTCGGTCATGCTGATTTTTCCTTGTTTATTAATAGGGTAAAGCTGTGGGGCAACTAATGCGGGATAACAGTGAGGAAACGGCTGGAGGTTACTTGCTGAGGGTGGTCAGCATGTTTTCCGCCATCACCCAGAGCGCACGGTTGAGCTTCACGTCACCGTCGATACCGTTAACGGCGCGGGTATGGCTGCGTTTGCCCTTCGCGGTACGTCCGGGCAAACCGCCTTTCAGCAGGTTCTCCTGCAGTCTCTGGTACGTTGTCCACAGGTCGTTCTGACGATCTTCATAGCGGCGGGGTGTCAGTATCTGTGTTGCCGTCACCGGCTGGTGGTCTTCACCATAACGGTATGTCAGTGCGGCATTCGCCAGTGCCTGTTGTGCCGGGGGTGGCAATATCAGCGACTGCATGGCATCACGCTTCTCTTCCACCCGGTCAAACACACCGAGGACTTCATAAGCCCCCTCAATGACTTTCTCCACTACATCGCCCCGGTGTGGTACACGCACTTCGCCAAACGACTGCCCGCAGACGAGTGAGTTGGTACAGACGCTGCGGAAGATACCGGGCAGCATCTGATAACTTGATGAGCCATCATGAGAGTTCAGCAGGATAATTTCCGGGACCAGATGACCGGTGATTTGTCCGGCACGACGCAGACGCAGACGCAGCATGTGCTTCGTGTGTTCACGCTTACTCTCGTCACGCACTTTCGTCTGACAGGCGAAGAACGGCTGAAAACCTTCGCGCTGCAGGTTTTCAAGGATGGTGATGGTTGGTATCCAGGTGTAGCGTTCACTGCGGGACGCATGTTTGTCCTCACCGAAGATACTGGGGACATGACTCATCAGTTCTTCGTGAGTCAGTGGACGGTCACGGCGTATCTGGTTAATTCGCCCGAAGCGGCTGGCTAATCTCATGGATGACTCCTGTTGAAACGGTATAAATGAAGAAAGACCATGCCCCGGGAGGAGGCATGGTCTTCAGGTAATTAACGACTGGTAAAACAGCCGTACGTTTTAATGTGTTCTGTGACGGGGTACTGCCCAGCCATAAAAGTAAAAAGGCCATCCCAGGAAGGGACAGCCTCTGCAGATGTGGTGTGTTCAGTACAGCAATTATGTCAGTTGCTGTCCCACAGTCAGCAGACCCGCAAGCCAGCCAATACACTGGGGACCGGCCAGCCAGAACAGACGGGCTTTCAGCAACCCTGCCGCACCACCCGATGTATAAATACGGTCAGGCATCAGCCACTGACGCAGGAAAGCGCCCAGGGTCATGCCTGCTCCCGGTCCGGTGGTCATCCAGAACAGGTATCCTGCCCCCTGCCAGAAGTCACGTATCGCACCGGTGTTGCTGAACGCGTTAAACAGCACAACCACAAGCGCAATGATGAACGCAATCATGAAATATTTAATAACAAGCGCCATTTTCTTCTTTCCTTACTTTCTGCACTGTTGTGCAGCCTTCAGCATGTTTTCCATAAAGCCCGGTGGCACATATCCATACTGTGTGTTCAGCTTCTGCAGTTCTCCCTGCGTGTACCGGGTCTTCAGGTCGTCATAAATACACCCGCAGACGGCAGTGCTGCCGCCACCGGATTTACATCCACGAATGAACTCGCGTTCGTCCTTGTCACCACAACCGCTGAGCACAACGGCTGACAACAGCGTACAGAGCAGTAAAAGACCGCGTGATGCTGTCCGGGTCGTTTGTTGGTTTTTCATTACGTCATGTCCTTATCTGTGAGACCGGAGGTATCAGAGGCTGTCTGCTTCCGGAATACCTTCTTCCGCCAGTGAATGGCTGATGTTGTTCACCATCGTCACCGGGTCGAGTCTGATTTCTGCCAGCAGTTTCCCGCTCTCCGGTACTCCCTTATAAACATAAAGGGATGCGAAGGGCTCTCCCGCATCATCCGAACCGGCTGAAACCTGGTAACTGGTATCGCCGTTTCTGACGGTGAAGTTCTGAATGCTGATGACCTGATTGTTCGTGTACGCATAACTGGTGCTGCCTGCCGGAACAGTGAGGTTCATCTCCTTGTTTTTCGCGCCCGTTTTCCCGAATGAATACGAGACCGACGGGGTGACAATGCAAATCTCCACTTCCTTTTTATGGTTCATTGTCTGTGCGTAAAATACCGGTTGCGCACAGTGCGGGTCATGAGTCTGACGGAGCGTGTCCGGTGTCGCTGCATGCAAAACTGATGCAGCGGTGAATAACACGGCTGCACTCAGCAGCAGGTGGCGGGTAATGGTTTTCACGGTGTTCATTCTTTATTCTCCCCTTTCCGGCAACATGACATAGATATCCTGCCCACGGTCTTCAATGGTCACGGGCTCCTTACCGCCGGTGTTCAGCAACGCCTGCGCCCGCCAGAAGCGACCGCTGACCTCTTCCTTCATATTAATGACGCGAATGCATCGCTCATCACTGCCATCGTCACGCAGAATTCTCGTCACTACCGTGCAGGCACTCTGTGCAAGACTCTCCGTATCGGACTGTTTACTGAACTGATATAACGCCACGAATGACAGCGCGGTGCAGAGCACCCAGACCTGCAGAAGCCGCCACGGCTTGCCCTGATTCTGGTCACGCTGGCGAAGGTAAACAAAATAGAGGGGAAACCACAGCCATGACGGCGGTGTGATGCCCTGCTTCATCAGGTTTGTCCGGTCCAGCAACACCCAGACCAGCGCGACGACCAGATAAATGACAAGCGCCATGTTCTGCGGAAAGTTCAGGTACAGCACCACCCAGAGCAACGGGAGCACGACGGCCAGGCACCAGGCAAATATGTCCTGACGTAATAAGGGGTAGGATTTCATCTCAGGGTCTCCCGGTTGGTACAGACACCCGTCATCACGGGCATAAAAGCACACATAAAATATTCCTTTATAAACAATTGATTAAATAAGACGAATGACAGGGGATATCTTCACATCCAGCACAGATCGTACTGGCTAATCAGAAGGCGGGATAATTGTTAATTCAGATCGATATGCGTAAACTGATCGTTGATATCTATCAATAATAACGATCGATATATTATATTCAATAGCTAATAACTATCATGAATAAGCATTTCGATCGTCGAAACAGATCGAAGCGGCAGTGAAAAAAGCACAGTGAAATCAGAACAGGAGATGCCAGACAGCACGGATAACCGCCAGGAACCGCAGGCGGAGTCGCTGTAGCTGTCGTACCAGCCTGCCTGATGTCTGTATGGCTGCGACGGCATCATCAAAGATGTCGCCAGTGGCCTGGACAAAGTGCTCGCGGGCAGTTTTCTGAACATATTCCGTTTGCAGCTCAGGGCTAAGATGACGGAAAACCGCGCTACTGCTGCTCACCGGCAGCGCCTTAATCAGCGCTTCTGCCCAGAGTTCGAGGTGATAGTTTTCCGCTGCGGATACTGCAATGACCGGATGGACAGTCGCAAACTGTGTTCCAGCAAGCTCAGTTTTGGCATGAAGATTTTCAGCCTGACGTGGCGAGGGCTGGTGGTTTGCATTGTCCCATTCGCGACAGGGCTCCATTTTATCCGCCTGCGTGAGAACAAACAGAAAACGCTCTGGTGCAGCTCCCGCGCCCAGCAGTTCGCGGTAACAGCGCAGGTCATCTTTCCAGGCACGGTCGTCAGCCTTCAGCGCCCAGACAATCAGGTCCAGCTTCGGGGCCCATGCCCGGTACAGTCGACGATATTGCCTGTCGGGTTCCGGGGTTTCGGCAATGCCGGGAAAATCGGCAATATGAAGCGTTCGTGGACCACGGGTAACCTGATAACGGTGAACGCGCCGCGTGCAGCCCCTGACGGGGTCAACACTGGCGGGGGGCGGACTGAACAGGGTATTACACAGGCTGGATTTACCTGCGCCTGATTTTCCCATGATGCCAATCACCGGTTCGTAGTGAACACAGCGGAGCAGGCGCTCCACCATGGCTTCCGACAGAACGCCCGGGAGACGGGATAAGGATTGTTTCAGGGCGTCAGGAATTTGCCCGGTAGGAATACGGTCTGACACATTGACCTCCGTGAGTTAAACGACAGGACGGCAGCAATAGTGGCTGGCGTACTCACGGTGGTAATATCGGCCTGAATGTTTATGGAACTGAATATCAAAGTACAACAGATGAATGTCCCCTTTGTGCCAGAAGCGGATATCAAGAGCATAGCCAGTGTTAATTTATCGGGAAAAGGGATATTATCCTTAATAGCGTTTTTGGTTCCGAGTGAAGTATTGCATCCATTTCTCAATAATTTGAAGTGAGCTTGTGATATGAATAATAATCTTTATCGTTTGATTGTTGATTTTCAAGAAAATGTCCAAGTGGCTTTAAAGCTAATGCATCGGTCTGGAATTAAAATGCCATCAAGTTGCTATGGGTGGATTGAATCTGATATACCCAATATTGGTGAGTTAGATGGTGGTGTCAAATATTATAAACATGGGGCTGGATGCAGGGTAGATCTAAACTCCGGGAGCGTAGATTTTGATTTTGGGGGGCGAGGTGAGGTAGGAGGGTTTAATTCTTGGTGGTTGACCAACTTTGCAGGGGAAAATCTAATAGATTACGGATTCAGAAATTTTGATGATGTCTCTGATCATTTAAAAAAGGCCCTAGATGATGGAGAACTGATTTTTCCAGATCATGATCTTTATTATTTTGCTAATGTCCCACATACTTACGCTATAGATACAGATTGCCGCTTCCCTGAGGACATGCTCCCATGTCGCAATCACGACCGCTTATTAACATTACAAATTCATTATTTCGAAACGGCTGATCTTATGTTTAAAAATTACAATAAGCTCAACAAAAAAATGACAAAGAATGGCCATTTGAGTGAGAGAAATAAATTTGACATGGGAATTTATCTCTCTACATGATTAGGTTTTTTAGGTGTGGTCTGCGAAGGATTTAAAAGCTTAAACATGCCACTCTTACTCGATAATGAACGCCCTAGAGAATTTAAAGAATTATTACCAATTTCAGATGGCATCGGAAAATTGATGAACGAACATTCGAACTCACTCAGGATATTTAGAAATAATGTTTTTCATCTTAGAGAAAGTACTGGCTTTATACATCATTTTTTTGATAAGGAAGTTGAGCGTCTTCCATGGGCAGGTGACTTACATATAGCACTTTCACATTTCTTTTCGCAGTATAGAATTTTTTGCGAAGTGCATTATGTTATTAATGGGCGTAAAGGTGAGAGCAATATGATAAAGAAAAAAGTAACACGCCCTAAGAAAGTTGCTTTGAGATATTAAAGATACATGCTAATGAGTTGAGCCATTCATCTTACCTAAAAACAATGTCTTCTTCTCTTCTTAATCGAGCTTGATGATTTTTCATAGCGTCCGCTTCGTGCCAACAGCGGAAGTTGCTAACCGGATTTTTACTGAAGCTTGAGCAGCGATGCCACTTACTGATGCCTATCAGTAATGGGGCTCTTGATGATTCAAATAAAAAAGATTAAATTGATTGAGATTAT
>NZ_JBIMRA010000033.1:0-29378 GCF_043945515.1 Citrobacter freundii complex sp. 2024EL-00216
TGCTTTTGCCGTTACGCACCACCCCGTCAGTAGCTGAACAGGAGGGACAGCTGATAGAAACAGAAGCCACTGGAGCACCTCAAAAACACCATCATACACTAAATCAGTAAGTTGGCAGCATCACCTCGGGTTTCGTTAAGTGCGGGAAGCAGTATTTATCCTGAACATGGTTCCACGTTGCATGAGTTAAAAGTAAAGGCTGATATGGCGATGTATCATGTCAAACAGGCTGGCAGAAACGGTTGGGCTATTTATAGCCCGGAAATGGAAGCTATCGCCGATACACCGCCGACATTTTTACAGGAACTGTCACAAGCACTGGAACACGATCAATTTGAGCTTTGGTATCAACCCAAATACACCGCCGGAGATCATTCCCTGACCGGTTTTGAAGCGTTATTACGCTGGCATCACCCGGAACGCGGCATGCTGTTACCCGCAGAGTTTCTGCCTGCGCTGGAAGAAACAGGCCTTATCATTCCGGTCGGGAAATGGGTTATCCAGCAGGCATGCCAGCAGTTACATCAATGGAAGTTACAGGGCCATGCGGAATGGACCCTCGCCGTTAATCTTTCCCCTTCCCAGTTTGAACAACATGACATCGTTGATGTGGTTTGCAGCGCCCTTGCACAATATCAACTATCACCTGCATATCTCACGCTGGAATTGACTGAAAGTACAGCACTTAAAAATTTAAAACGTAGCGCTGAAGTCTTAAATGCATTTTCAGCTTTAGGGATCACCGTTTCAATTGATGATTTCGGTACCGGTTATTCAAATATATTGATGTTGAAGTCTCTTCCGGCACAGGAATTAAAAATTGACAGAGTATTTGTTAAAGATATCAGCGAGAACAGCAAAAATACAAAGATTGTGTCTACTATTATTGACATAGCCCACTCCATGAATATGCAAGTAGTGGCTGAAGGAATAGAGACCCAGGAGCAGGAAATGCTCCTGACCCAGATGGGATGTGGCGTGCTGCAAGGTTTCTTGTTTGCAAAACCGTTGCCTGCGCATCAGATCCATGAATTGATTCCAACGGAAAGTAACATTAAGCAGCAGCGAATCGTACAGTCTTTGTCTCCTCAACAATCAATAACATTATGAGACTGTAATATAAAAAACAGATGCCATTAAACGGGCAACACAGCAGATAAAGATAACGGGATTATCGATGAGCACAACCGAGCTGCATTCACTGGATTTATTAACCCTGCCGGTGTGGATTGTTTCGCCGCATACCGAAGAACTGGTGTTCGCTAATACCGTTGCACGGGAACTGATGCAGGCCCCCTGCTTTTCTCTACTCCGCAAGGGCATATTTTCAACTCATGCCCAAAATGATTTAACCATGTATCTCAGCGATTTGAGAAATCATCACGACATTGTAGAAATCCTTACGGTTTGCCGCGAAGGTGAAGACGTCGCGATGGCCAGCCGCCTGTCCATCCGCTCTCTGCCGGAATCAGGTGACGTTATTCTTTTCGAAGGCATTGAAACACCGACTTCACAAGGTCTGAAAGCGAGCCGTTCAGCGAATTATCAGCGAAAAAAACAGGGATTTTACGCGCGTTTTTTCCAGACCAACTCGGCCCCAATGTTGCTTATCGATCCGTCCCGTGATGGGCTGATCGTTGATGCAAATCTCAGTGCGCTAAATTTTTATGGCTATAACCATGATACGATGTGCCAGAAACATACATGGGAAATCAATACGCTGGGCCGTCATATACTCCCGGTGATGCATGAAATCGCCCATCTTCCCGGTGGCCATAAGCCTTTGCATTTTGTGCATAAACTGGCAGACGGCACATCCCGGCACGTACAAACCTACGCCGGGCCAATTGAAATCTACGGTAATAAGCTCATGCTGTGCATTATTCATGATATTACCGAGCAAAAACGGCTGGAACAGGAGCTTGAGCGTGCGGCCCTGCGTGACGCCTTAACGGGATTGCTTAACCGCCGACATTTTTATCAGGTAACCGAGCCGGAACAGACCCACGCGATGTCATTGACACAGGATTACAGCCTGATGTTGATCGACACCGATCGCTTTAAAAGCATTAACGATCTTTTTGGTCATTTAAAAGGTGATGAGGTACTTTGCGCTCTGGCACGCACACTTGAATCCTGTGCAAGAAAGGATGATCTGATTTTTCGCTGGGGAGGTGAAGAATTTGTGCTGCTGCTGCCGCGAACCTCGTTAGATATTGCCCTCAATCTCGCAGAAGTGATACGGGCGACGGTGGCCAAAGTGACTCTCCCTGGCCTTCCCCGCTTTACCGTCAGCATTGGCGTAGCTCGGCACGAAACAAATGAAAGCATCGATGAGTTATTCAAACGCGTTGACGACGCGTTGTACAAAGCCAAGAACGAAGGCAGGAACAGAGTGCTGGCCGCCTGATGTTTACGTCGTTCAGCGACTGCGTTTAGCGTGACGCTCCCAGTTGTCCTGTTTTGCCTGTGCGGTTTTACGCAATGCCACATAACATGCCCCGCTGCCGCCATGATGCGGCAGTGCGGTGCAGTATGCTTGCACGTCGTCAAATTCCGTCAACCAGCGCGCCACGTAGCTGCGAACAATATTGGCATGGGAGTTATCGTCACGTCCCTTGCCGTGTATCACCAGCACGTTACGCAACCCTTCCTGCTGCGCCTGCAGAATAAAGCTAAAGAGCATCTGGCGACATGTTTCAACAGGTTGGCGAATAAGATTAAGGCTCGCCTGCTGCGGGTATTTTCCGTTTCGCAGCTTGTCGGTCACGCCGTTCTGTAAACCTTCGCGACGAAACTCGAGCGGCACATTCAACGGGACAATATCGAGAAATCCCGTCGAGAGAAAATTATCCAGTTGTAGCGTATCGATACGCGCCGGAGTGCGAAGATTACGCATGGGCTGCCAGTGCACATCGGCATGGTTTTTCAGCGGTTGAACATCCCCCATTGCGTCAAGAAACAGCGATGCATCATCAAGGTTCATGTTTCATCCTCCAGCGTATTGCGACGGGCATTATCATAACCGCGCACTATTATACCGACAACTGTACTGGTAACGGTTTACGATTATTTCCAATAATTAACCGGATCCTCCGCGCTGAACCGATCTACTCACGACAAGTTGATATCCGTTTTTAGGGGTATAGCTGCGACGGTCACTGGCGTGATAATGTGTAGGCTCGCCTGAATGCTGTAATGAGAGAAACGGATGCTTAACTTACTGGAAGACACCATCGACACGCCGCTGGGCCCGCTGTGGGTTATTTGTGATGAGCAATTTCGCCTGCGCGCAGTGGAATGGGATCAGCACAGCGATCGCATGGAACAATTGCTTGATATTCATTACCGTACAGAAGGTTATCAGCGCATTACCGCCAAAAATCCTGGTGGATTAAGCGACAAACTCTCTGAGTATTTTGCCGGAAACCTCAGCATCATTGACACGCTGGAAACGGCAACCGCTGGGACGCCTTTCCAGCGTGAAGTCTGGCAAGCATTACGCACTATCCCCTGCGGGCAGGTCATGCATTATGGTCAGTTGGCCGAACAGTTGGGGCGCCCCGGCGCTGCAAGAGCGGTCGGCGCAGCTAATGGCTCCAATCCAGTAAGCATTGTGGTTCCCTGTCATCGCGTCATTGGACGTAACGGCACCATGACCGGATATGCCGGCGGTGTACAACGAAAAGAGTGGTTATTGCGCCACGAAGGTTATTTGCTACTCTAGATTCCAGGCAATTAATGCCTTATTCATCACACTTCCGCATAATGCGACCCCAAATTAAGTGTGGTTAATCAAGCAGATACAAACATTCGCTCCAGTTATGCCTGAATTATTCTCTATTGGGAGTAGCTCAGGCTTACGTGCTCACCAAAAAGATGTTAAAATTGACAAATATCAATTACGGCTTGAGCAGACCTATGATCCCGGAAAAGCGAATTATACGGCGCATTCAGTCTGGCGGTTGTGCTATCCATTGCCAGGATTGCAGCATCAGCCAGCTTTGCATCCCGTTCACACTTAACGAGCATGAGCTTGACCAGCTCGATAACATCATCGAGCGCAAAAAGCCTATCCAAAAAGGGCAGACGCTCTTTAAAGCAGGTGATGAGCTTAAATCACTCTACGCTATCCGCTCCGGAACGATAAAAAGCTATACCATTACCGAACAAGGCGATGAGCAAATTACCGGTTTCCATCTGGCGGGTGACCTGGTAGGTTTTGACGCCATTGGCAGCGGCCATCACCCGAGCTTTGCTCAGGCGTTGGAAACCTCAATGGTATGCGAAATTCCTTTCGAAACCCTTGATGACCTGTCCGGTAAGATGCCGAACCTGCGTCAGCAGATGATGCGTCTGATGAGTGGCGAAATCAAAGGCGACCAGGATATGATCCTGTTGCTGTCGAAGAAAAACGCTGAAGAGCGCCTGGCGGCCTTTATCTACAATCTGTCTCGTCGCTTCGCCCAGCGTGGGTTCTCGCCTCGTGAATTCCGCCTGACCATGACCCGTGGCGACATTGGTAACTACCTCGGTCTGACAGTTGAAACCATCAGCCGCCTGCTGGGTCGTTTCCAGAAAAGCGGCATGCTGGCGGTGAAAGGCAAATATATCACTATTGAGAACAGCGACGCGCTGGCAGTTCTTGCCGGCCACACGCGTAACGTTGCGTAATCTTTCCGCAAGCCTCTCTGTTATCCTTCTGTCAAATCGCTAAATTTTCCCGATTTATTGATCTGGCAGGAGGTTATTCCCTGTTTTAATAATCAACTTGTAATGTGTGCACCCGCCGTTTATCCATACTCAGACAAAGGAATGTTATGAATCATATTCACAGGGAAAGCACCTGCGCGCGTTTGCAATTAAACTCAAGCCTGGACCATGAGCTTGATGGCTATAAATGGGCACGTGACCATGTCGGTCAATCTGGTGCTGCCATCTACCGACTTTACGACAAAGTGGATGCCCCTGAATTATATCTGAAGCAAGGTAACGGTAGCGTTGCCAATGATATTACGGATGAAATGGTCAGGCTCATCTGGTTGAAAGATTACATCCCGCTGCCAAACGTTAAGCATTTTTCCCGAACGCCTGACGTAGCATTGCTACTCACCACGGCAATACCAGGGAAAACTGCCTTCCAGATGTTAGAAGATCACCCTGATATGAGTGATGATATTGTTGATGCTTTGGCGACATTTTTGCGTCGGTTACATGCCATTCCAGTAAATAGCTGCCCCTTTAACAGCAATCACCAATTTCGTCTCACACTGGCACAAAACCGGATGAAAAATAATCTTGTTGATGCCGAAGATTTTGATGATGAACGCAATGGCTGGTCTATTGAACAGGTCTGGGAAAAGATGCACACCCTTTTGCCCTTCTCATCTGTTCCTGTTGTTACTCACGGTGACTTTTCACTGGATAACATTATTTTTTGTAATGATGAAATAGTGGGGTGTCTTGATGTGGGACGAGTTGGCATCGCCGATCAATACCAGGATCTCGCCATTCTCTGGAACTGCCTCGGTGAATTTTCACATTCACTGCAAAACAGGCTTTTTCAACAATATGGCATTCCTCAACCCGACGAGAAAAAATTGCAGTTTCACTTGATGCTTGATGAGTTTTTTTAAATTTACAGCGCATTACTGCCAAAGCGAGCGGAAGAGTCAGTGCACTACAGGTGCCACATCTACTGAGAAAAATTGTTTAAATTGAGCGGGATGTAGATAAAAGCTGGAGATTTCCCCAATTTATTGATCTGGCTAGAGGTTCTCCCCTGTTTCAAACCACATTATTGGGTTACTCTTTTAGTTACAAACTGCGATGACAGTTGTAAGGAGACCCTGTATGGCTATGTATAAAAATATGCTGGTCGTCATCGACCCTAACCAGGACGATCAACCAGCATTACGGCGAGCTGTTTATTTGCATCAACGGATTGGTGGCAAAATTAAAGCCTTTTTGCCGATCTATGACTTTTCCTATGAGATGACTACCCTGCTGTCGCCTGATGAGCGTACAGCAATGCGTCAGGGAGTCATCAGCCAGCGAACTGCATGGATACGTGAACAAGCGAAATACTATATCGAAGCAGGGATCCCTCTGGAGATTAAAGTGGTCTGGCATAACCGACCCTTTGAAGCCATCATCCAGGAAGTCATCAGCGCCAGGCATGACCTGGTCCTCAAGATGGCGCACCAACACGACCGCCTCGAAGCCGTAATATTTACGCCAACCGACTGGCATTTATTGCGTAAATGTCCAAGTCCGGTATGGATGGTGAAAGACCAGCCATGGCCTGAAGGGGGTAAAGCACTGGTTGCCGTAAACCTCGCCAGTGAAGAGGCTTATCACAACGCGCTCAATGAAAAACTGGTCAAAGAGACGCTACAGCTTGCAGAACAGGTTAACCATACCGAAGTGCATCTGGTAGGCGCCTACCCTGTCACACCAATCAACATCGCGATTGAACTGCCTGAATTTGATCCCAGCGTTTATAACGACGCAATCCGTGGACAGCATCTGCTGGCCATGAAGGCGCTACGCCAGAAATTCAGCATTGATGAGAAAGTGACGCACGTTGAAAAAGGCTTACCTGAAGAGGTCATTCCTGATTTAGCCGAGCACTTGCAGGCGGGTATTGTGGTATTGGGGACCGTCGGACGTACCGGTATTTCTGCTGCGTTTCTTGGTAATACCGCGGAACAGGTTATCGATCATCTACGCTGTGACCTGCTGGTCATCAAGCCGGATGAATATCAGACGCCAGTTGAACTGGACGACGAAGAAGACGATTAACCACACAATGAAATGCCGGATGGCGATATCATCCGGCATTTTAAACGCCTAGTGTTGCTCCTCACCGCCGAGGAAATAGATACCAAGCGGGATAGCCAACAGAATCGTAAACACCATGCTGTAGACACAAATCATTGCAGATTGAATGGCGTACATTGAAGCGGTCCAGTCGGATAGCGGAATGTCATATTGTTCAATAACGCCACCGATCGTCGCTCGCGTCACGACCGACGCTGCGATAATAAACACTCCAAGCAGGCACAACAGAAACTTCCGTCCCTTCGCTGTTTTCAGCTTAGCCATGATCATAGTACTGTCCTTTTGCAAATGAAAAGCCTTGTTACTTTGCGCTAACAATACCATGACATCAACTGACTGTCTGCTACATAAACCGCATGCAGGGTTGACGTCAGCGCTATTTCGCTGAAAATAGCGCTGATTGCATTATTTATCTCTCCTTTTGATTAATGATCTGACCGCCTTAACTGAGTAAAATATCTTGGGATTAGGATGTCAGATGATATTTAGCTAACACGGAGTTGCCAGGAAGAATCATGATCGCTGAACTGTTTATGAATAATGCGTTTAATTTGACGGTAATTCTTAGCTGCTGTGCCGCGCTGGTCCTGATGAGCGTCTGGTATCATCGTGGAGAGCGTCGCTGCAAAGGATTCATATTTCATGCCGCACAATTTTTTGTCTATGCCATTATCATTGGGACGTTTGGCAGCATTGCTAATAACGTTATCGAAAGTTACAGCCTGAAATTTATCTCCCCCAGCGTGGTCGACTTTATCTGCACCTCGTTGATTGCGTTGATCCTGACCATCAAACTTTTTCTGGTGATTAATCAGTTTGAAAAGACGCAGATTAATAAAGGCAGAGATATCACCAGCGCGAGGATCCTGTCGCGTATCATCAAGATTACCATCGTGGTTGCCATCATTTTACTGTATGGCGAACACTTCGGTATGAGCTTATCCGGCCTGTTAACCTTTGGCGGTATTGGCGGTATAGCAGTGGGTATGGCGGGGAAAGATATTCTGAGCAACTTTTTCTCAGGCATTATGCTCTATTTCGACAGACCGTTTAGCATAGGCGATTGGATCCGCTCCCCGGACCGCAATATTGAAGGCACGGTGGCAGAAATTGGCTGGCGAATGACTAAAATAAACACCTTCGACCATCGTCCATTGTATGTGCCAAACTCGATTTTCTCCTCCATCAGCGTAGAAAACCCAGGGCGCATGACCAACCGGCGAATTAAAACGGTGATCGGGTTACGATATGAGGATGCCGATAAAGTCGGTGCCGTTGTCGAGTCGGTCAGAGAAATGCTGCAAAACCATCCTGGAATAGACCAGAAACAAACTCTGTTGGTCTATTTTAATGAATTTGCCGATTCATCGTTAAATATCATGGTGTATTGCTTCACGAAAACCACCGTCTGGAAGGAATGGCTCGCGGTACAGCAAGACGTTTATTTAAAGATTATCACGATAGTCCAGGCAAACGGTGCCGACTTTGCATTCCCCAGCCAGACACTGTATATGGATAATCCTGAAGCATCGCCATCGACACACTAACAAAAGAAAAGACGCGGAAATCCGCGTCTTTTTTGTACTTATTTCAATGAGGAAATATCAATTACAAAGCGGTATTTCACATCGCTTTTCAACATCCGCTGCCAGGCACGATTAATATCCTGAATATAGATCACTTCGACATCAGCGGTAATACCATGCTGACCGCAAAAATCCATCATCTCCTGCGTTTCGGCAATGCCGCCGATAACTGAACCCGCCACAGACCTACGCCCAAGGATCAGGGGAACCGTATTCAAAAACGGATCCAACGCACCAAGATAACCAACCAGCACCAGCGTACCGCTTAGCGCCAGGGTTGGGATATAAAGGTTCAGGTCATGAACGTAGGGCACAGTATCGATAATCAGATCAAACTGATTCGCTGTCGCTTTCATCTGTTCACTGTCTGTGGAAAGCACAACGTGACTGGCACCCAAACGTCTGGCATCAGCTTTTTTGCCCGGTGAACGCGTAAACAGCGTAACTTCCGCGCCCAGCGCATTTGCAAGTTTGATTGCCATATGTCCGAGTCCCCCCAGACCGACAACCGCGACTTTACTGCCCTCACCTACCTGCCAGTGGCGCAGAGGCGACCATGTTGTGATCCCGGCGCAAAGCAGCGGCGCCGCACCGCGTAAATCGATCCCTTCAGGGACCTTCACCACAAACTTTTCGGTAACGACAATTTTGTCAGAATAGCCGCCGAAAGTAGGCAGGCCGTCATGACGGTCGATATCGTTATACGTTAGCGTGTTACCTTCTTCGCAATACTGCTCTAGCCCCTGCTCGCAGGCGCTACAGTGTTGACACGAATCAACCATGCAGCCGACCCCTGCGAGATCGCCCACTTTGAATTTTGTTACCGACTTACCAACATGCACCACGCGGCCAATGATCTCATGCCCTGGTACCATCGGATATTTAGCACCGCCCCAATCGTTGTAGGCGTTGTGAATATCCGAGTGGCATACACCGCTGTATAAAATATCGATAACCACATCATCTTCACGCGGATCGCGACGAACAAAATTATGGGGGACTAAATCTTCTTTCACCGCCAGAGCAGCATAACCCTTCACATTCATGACCATTGAGATCTCCTCAGGGATTAGGTGTTACCAGAACCAGCATAGTTCAGGGCAGCAGGTTGTACTCAGCGTCGCTAACCGGTTCCAGCCATTCGTTCGACGCGCCAGGGGCCGGGATTTCCACGGCGATATGGGCAAACCAACTATCACGCGCGGCACCGTGCCAGTGTTTCATTCCCGCCGGAATGTGCACGACATCGCCGGTTTTCAGCTCACGTGCCGGTTTATTCCACTCCTGATACCAGCCTCTGCCACCGGTCACCAGCAATATTTGTCCACCCTCATGATGAACATGCCAGAAGTTACGACAACCCGGTTCAAATGCGACATTGCCAATTACCACGCCTTCCATGGAGAGCATGGTCAGATAGCTGTCGCCAGTGAAATACTTCGCATACGCTTCATTTTTCTCTCCACGTGGAAAGACGCTGTTACCATCAAATTGTTCGTTCATAGTGACTCCAGTATGGATAATGTCCGCGGTGTTCATACCAGACATTCATCAAGAACCGTACGGGCATTTTCCCCAATCCCGGCTCCACAGTGCTGTTCGAGTATCGTAATAAACTCACTGAGTTGCTCAGGGAGGATCCCGATGTTAAGGCATATCGCAAAATGGCTTTTCAACTGGCTGTTAACGCCGCCCAGAACGGCCAGCGCCGAAACGGTCGCACATTCACGGTCCTGCCAGTCAAGTACATCTCGCTGAAAAATATCGCCAAACAGATGTGCTTTAAGCCAGACATCAATAGCGGGTGCAAAGTCAAACAGCGGACCGCTTACAGGCTGTCCAACCAGTTGCGTCTGAGTTAGGCTCCCAGCCTGAACACTGTTCCAGTCTGCAGGTGGCGGCGTGGCCGTTCTACCTTCGTCGTTTGAAAGCCCTCTCTCGCTTCGACTTTTCACCACCGACATAAAGCAGGACAGACCGTTCAGGCTGCGAGGGAAACCGCAGTATGCGTAGAGTTGTAGCAGGATCTCTTTTACTTCATTGAGCGTGAGTCCCGCATCCAGTCCGGCGTTGAGCGCGACGTCCAACTTTTCCATCTGTCCTGTGGCAGTGAATGCCGCAATGGGAATGATTGCCTGTTGTCTGGCATCCAGTTGGTATTGCATATTCGACTCTCCAAAACGGTGGCAACATTGCACCACCGGGGGCTGAAAACAGTAAAATTATAGAGACTCGACGTGTCGGTGATTAGAGAGGAAAAGAAGGACAAACTTATGAGCTGTGCTCATCAATAATCAGCAGCAGGTACTCTTTATTTGCAGGTAACTGATTGAAGACTTACGCCACAATCTCGATTAAATTGCCGTCAGGATCTTTTATCACCGCTTCGTAATAACCATCGCCAGTAGTGCGCGGACCTGAGACTAATATCCCCTGTCCCTGCGCTTGCATTGCAATGGCATCAACATTTTCATTGCCGCCAACAGAAATGGCGAGGTGTACCCATCCGCAACGATTATTGTCAGGTTGCTGCCCGATAAGACCCGGTTTGGTCATTAACTCAATCGCAATTTCCTCGCCAATTTTGACAAAATAAGATTCAAACCCATGATTGGTTTTACTGCGGTATTTCTCGTTGATCTTGCCGTCAAAAAACGAGCCCCAGAAGCGAGCTTGCTGCTCGAGATCCTGTGTCCATAACGCCATATGCGCAATCTTCATAGCGAACCTCTTCCCGTTGTATCCAGAATAGTACGGCCCCTGTAGGGGATGTTGACATCGTTAATCATAATGCACGATCATGCACTCTATTGCTCGATGTTTATTTCACCTGGAGTATCTATGCTCGATTACGCCGCATTCCCGGAACAGCGCCAGGCGCTTATCTTTCAGATCCTGCAAGAAAACGGCAGGGTCATTTGTTCTGAACTCGCTAACCGATTAGGCGTTTCTGAACATACAATTCGTCGTGATTTGCATGAATTGAGCAAAGATGGCGTGTGTAAAAAAGTTTATGGTGGCGCGGTCATTACACTCCCTGAATCCGAAGACATCGACGTACGCAAGAGTATTAATGTAGCCAAAAAGAGCAACATCGCGCAGAGATGTGCCCGACTGGTCAAATCTGGAAGCTGTATTTTTATCGACACGGGTAGCACCAATCTGGCAATGGCAGAAGCTCTGCCCGCCGAACTGGCGTTAACCGTGGTGACAAATTCACCGGAAATTGCCGTTGTTTTGCTAAAAAAACCGCTGTTTGAAGTCATTATGCTGGGTGGCGTGGTGCAGAGATCTTCAGGTGGGTGCGTGGGAGCTTCCGCCATCGCACAAGTGCAGGACATTTTATTCGATCAGGGATTTATTGGCGGCTGCGCGATGTCGCCTGAATCCGGCTTAACGGGATTTGATTATGCGGATTGTGAATTCAAAAAAGCGGTGATTAAACAATGTAATGAAACTATCGTCGCGCTAACGGCTGAAAAAATCCCAGCCGTCGCCCGATATGTCGTTACCGAAAGCAGCAATATCGATGTGATTGTTGTAGAGGACAACATCAGCAAAGAGTACGCCACAGCATTCCAGGCGCACGACATTCGAATTTATACCGTCTAACCGCGGTAGGCTCGCTGAAAATTAACTGTGCTAAACGTCGCTCCAGGTGTCAGCGCGGTAATCGCTGACAGATAATCCAGACGGATTTTTTGCTGGTTTTCAGATTGATCCACTACCAGAAATTCTTCTTTTTCCACGGTGGTACACGTCGTCAGCGCTTTAGCATCAAAACATGTGCCATCCGTTAGTTCAATGCGCAACCAATAGTGGTACATGCAGGCGATTTCCAGATAATCATGAAGATCGCAATCTATCGGGTGATACTCTTCGGTCGTTTTCATCATGCTACCTTCCCCAACGTCTTGTATATTCGGGAAATCGCCAACGCAACTTCCCGAACTTTCCAGCTATTTCAACGCTTCAATGGGAGCGCCAAAATTAATATGCAGCACATTGCCGTCAATCACCAGCGCCGGAACAGATTTCACGCCAGCCACTTCAGCCTCAGCAACCCGATCAGGTTGCTCTCCCAGATGAACCACATCGATTTCAACATCCGCAGACAAATGCTGCAAAAGTGTCTGTTCTGCGGAAACACAAACCGGGCAACCTGCATGATAGAAACGAGCTTTAGTCATGATACATCTCCTTTAAATTATAGTATCGATTCGACACCACAATTCATGCTACGCTGCTTTTACCCTTTGTCAATATAGTTTTTAATCGATACTATATACCGAGGAGGATTTGTTATGCCCGACATGTCACTTTTCGATGTACTTGACCGGCTTTCCAGCCTGACAAGGATGTGGTTTCGCCAGCATCCTTTACTGGCGGATCTCCAGCCAGTACAACTTAGCGCGTTAATGTATCTGGCCCGTTGCAACCGTTATTCCAATACGCCGCTTGGCGTGACAGACTACCTCGGTCTCACCAAAGGTACCGTGTCACAATCGCTGAAGCTTTTGGAAAACAAAGGGTTGATTGTTCGTAAGCCGGATCACCGTGATAAACGTAGCGTCCATCTACACTTAAGTGAGTCGGCCAATAACTTACTGGAAGCCCTGCTGCCCCCCACGTTTTTAGTGGAGAGTGAATCGGCAATGGGTGAACGGGCGATCGTGCTCAGAGAGCTGCTGTTAGAACTGTTACGCGGGATCCAGAGGACCAACAATGTGCCTGGCTTTGGTCTTTGCCATAGCTGTCGGTTCCACCAAAAAATTGATGGTCAGGGATTTTGTAATCTGACGAAAGAGAGATTGAGTGAAGAAGATTCATTGCTGATTTGCCGGGAGCATCAGCCGCCGGAAACATAAAATGGCTGGTGCAAAATCACACCAGCCATTATCTCTGTTAGTGTTTGATTATAAATGAACATGGTATTTCATTGTTCTAAATGGATAAAATTACGAATACAGACAACCAATATCGTCAATTAATGTTGTTGTTTGCCGCGACGACTGTCCTTGCTGGCTATGGCTCTCACTACGATGAAGAGAAAGCGCTGGCCCGCAGTGCTCAAACTCAAGCGGCTAAAGAACAACATAACATCATCGCATAAGGCTTCAATTCTGTACTGAATGCCTGGAATTGTACTAACGCCAACGGGAGTGGTGAATCAATACTGGCTGTGCGAGGTATGATGAACGTGGTCAGGATATGCCTCTGATGATCACCCGTGCTGGCGTTAAAAACGCTATACAAGTACGACGCAGGAATGGTGGATGGTGGATGGTGTCCTATATTTAACCGACCCTAATGGTGAGTCTAAACATTTAGCCCGTTTTAAATGGGGGGCTTACGCTGATAGCTACGACATACTGGTCCTGCGAGATACAGACTTCGAGTCTGAGTTACATTACAATCAGATTAAGGATCAATCCCTTAAATCCAAGAACATAGTGGCGAAAGTGATCCCTACCGTAGCGGAGGTCACCCCACTGGCAATTATGATTGGCTCAGACATAGTTATTCTGTGTGTAGTGGATCAGGCTTCACCGGCTGGATTTATCAACAAAGCACGTAGTGGTTGATTCCCGTGAGTCTGAAGTAGAAAAGGCCGACATATGGCGACCGCTAAACTTTGAATAGGATTTTCTCAATGAACTGCTTCGTGATAAATAATCTGTCCGCCCATACCTGAAATCAGCTTATCTACGCGAATATAATCCGTATAGAAAAAAGATGGAGCATCATCCCAGTGACAGAGTGCGATTTCACGCTTCAGATATGTGTCATAGTAGATAACATGAGCCTTACATGACCTGGTTTTTCCTCCAGATTGTGTTGGGTATCTCATCTTGAATCGGTAATTGTCACTCACATGCTTATTAGCTGATGAGATCATTATTAACTCTGGAACGTTCCAAAAGATAAAAGTCAGGTACATCATAACGGTGAGGCAAACGCCAAAAAGCCTCTTAACCATACCTGCAGCGAACTTATTCTTTAGGTACACACGCCAAGCAATGAACATTCCTATTAGGAAGGAAGTCCCAACAATTGCTGACTTATAAAGCCCCTCATCAAAAAGGTACGTGTCGTGAGTGATTTTGTCTGCCCATGCACACCAAATAACCCAAATGACTGCACAGCAGAATGAAATCAGCTCTATCTTTGTTGGCAACCTTATTATCATTAATATTTTTCTCATCTTCCTTGCGAATACGCCCATAGAGTAATCTTCACCTGATTATCCCAGTCCAGCTGCGGTGCTGCTGGTAGTGGCATCCAATGACCCTCTTCCCGTCGCTCTGTTTCAAAGAAGCCATCATCCACTACGATTATACGAGAGGTGCTGGCGCTGAAATCCGCGCCAGCTCTGGTTTTAGATGAGGTTAACGAAGGTTATCAGGAGAGTGTATTCAACTAGTGCTTAACGATATACATTGTGCGGCTATAGGCCACATCTTCAGGGTTAGTAATCGGATACCCTTTCAGCCACGGTTTAATTAAACGCCCGTTGGTATACTGATAAATCGGTGCAATAGGTGCCTGTTCCATCAGAATTTTCTCCGCGGCGTTATAATCGGCATTGCGCGCTTTCTCTGTATTCTCCAGAGTTGCCTGGGTCAACACTTTGTCGTAAGCCGGATCATTAAAGCGGGAGATATTGCCCGTATGGGTCGATGTTAATAGCGACAAGAACGTAGAAGGCTCATTGTAGTCACCCACCCATGAGGCGCGGATCACATCAAAATTACCGGTATTACGGCTGTCGATATACGTTTTCCATTCCTGGTTCTGCAGTTTGACGTCAACACCGAGGTTCTTCTTCCACATAGAAGCCACTGCGATAGCAATCTTCTGATGATTTTCTGAGGTGTTGTACAGCAGCGTCAGTTTAAGCGGTTTCTGTGGGCCATAGCCCGCCGCACGCAGCAGCGTTTTTGCCTGCGCATTTAATTCTTCCTGACTCATTTGCTCAAACGGTGAAGGTTCCGGCACAAATCCTGCCGTTACATCCGGCGTAAAATGCCATGCCGGCTTCTCACCTGTACCCAATACCTTCTCCGCCATCAGACGACGATCGATAGTCATGCTGAGTGCCAGCCGCACGCGTGAATCGGCGGTCGGTCCCTTCTGGGTATTGAAAGCATAATAATAAGTACCAAGCTGCGGCGGGGTGTAAACCTGACCCGGGATATCCTTCAACAGTTTCTGGTACATATTTTTCGGGAAGGATTCCGTGATATCAATATCACCAGCAAGATAGCGCTTGGTGGCAGCTGATTCCTGGTTGATCGGCAGGAAGGTGACTTTTTGCAACACTGTTTTGGCGTTGTCCCAATAATGTGTGTTTGGTACCACTTCCAGTTTTTCGTTCACGACGCGATCTTTGAGCACATAGGCGCCGTTACCAATAAGATTGCCTGGTTTGGTCCACTCTTTGCCGCTCTCAACGTTAGCTTTTTGTACCGGATAGAATGCAAAACTCGCTGTCAGATTGGCAAACCAGGGCAGCGGTTTATCCAGTTGAACTTTCAATGTCCGTGCATCGACAGCACTAACGCCAAGTTTATCAGGCGTGGCTTTGCCATCGATAATAGCCTGAGCATTATTAATACCCGCCAGCGCAGCAAACCAGGCAAACGGCGACAGCGTTTTTGGGTCAACCAGACGCTGCCAGCTATAGACAAAATCCTGCGCCGTTACCGGCGTACCATCCGCCCATTGCGCATTGTCACGCAGCGTAAACGTCCAGATGCGGTTATCGTTACTCTTCCACTGGGTAGCGACGCCAGGCACGATCTCACCCTTCTCATTCTGGTTGACCAGCCCTTCAAATAGATCACGAATAACCTGTATTTCAGGCAGCCCTACGGCTTTTGCCGGATCAAGCGACGCCGGTTCGTCTTTTATATGACGCACCAGTTCTTGTTTCTCTGCCAGTACCGTTCCGCTGGGAACATCAGCAGCCCAGGATAAAGAAATGCTGCTAACCAACAACGCACAACAGGTTACTGAAACAGAATGCTGCATAAGATACCCTCAATTCCGGCTACTAAGTGAATGTGTAATTATTTGTATCGCCAGCAGGAAATGCAATTAACTTCCGACAAGAAAGTGATATTACACCTGAAAAGATAAGTGTGTGAAAACGATTTGATTATCCATACATTTTGCACAACACTGCGAGTAACAATCCAAGCATTCAGAGATGACTATGACCGTTACCCGTCCCCGTGCCGAGCGCGGCGCATTCCCACCTGGAACCGAACATTACGGACGTTCATTGTTAGGCGCACCGCTAATCTGGTTTCCTGCACTGGCAGCCGATCGTGAAAGCGGTCTGATACTGGCGGGAACGCACGGCGACGAAAACTCCTCGGTCGTTACCCTTTCCTGCGCATTGCGTACGCTTAACCCTTCTCTGCGTCGCCACCATGTAGTGCTGGCCGTAAACCCTGACGGTTGCCAGCTTGGACTGCGCGCAAATGCGAACGGCGTCGATCTAAACCGTAACTTTCCCGCCGCAAACTGGAAAGCGGGCGAAACGGTGTACCGCTGGAACAGTAGCGCAGAAGAGCGTGATGTGGTGTTGTTGACCGGCGAAAGTCCGGGTTCGGAACCAGAAACCCAGGCGTTGTGTCAGCTTATTCACCGAATTCATCCCGCCTGGGTAGTCTCTTTTCACGATCCACTGGCCTGTATTGAAGATCCCAGAAGCAGCGAGCTGGGTTCGTGGCTGGCACAGTCGTTTGAATTGCCTCTGGTCACCAGCGTAGGTTATGAAACGCCCGGCTCTTTTGGGAGCTGGTGCGCAGACCTGAATTTACACTGCATAACCGCCGAATTTCCGCCCATTTCATCGGATGAAGCGAGCGAAAAATACCTGCTGGCCATGTCCAATCTGCTGCGCTGGCACCCTAGGGATGGAGCTGCCCGGTCGTAAAATGCAGGGCTGGCTCCGCATCGCTGGCCAGCCAGGTAGGGCCATCAAGATCGGCAAAGTTAACCTGTGGCGTAAGCGGTAACGCCGCACCAATAGCCCGGGAGGTACACAGCATGCAGCCCAGCATCAGCGCAAATCCCTGCTCGCGGGCTTCCGTTGCCAGCGCCAGTGCTTCCGTCAGACCGCCTGTTTTGTCCAGTTTGATATTGACCATTTCATAGCGTCCGTGCAGCGCTTTCAGGCTGCTGCGAGTGTGGCAACTTTCATCTGCGCAGATGGGCAGCGGATGCACAAAATTCTCCAGAGCGGCATCATCCTGAGCCGGCAGCGGCTGCTCCAGCATTGCCACCCCTAAATCAGCCAACAGCTGACAGCGTGCCGCAAGGCCTTCTGCCCGCCAGGATTCATTGGCGTCGACAATAATCGTAGCGTCAGGAACAGCCGCACGAATGGCAACCATCCGCTCACTAATCAAGCGAGCATCCAGTTTAACTTTCAGCAGTTTTGCGCCATTTCCCCACAGCGCAGCCGCGCTCGCAGCCATTTGTTCCGGCGAGCCAATCACTACGGTTTGCGCCGTCGTCACCACTTCCGCCAGTTCACTTCCCACCAATTCCGCCAGCGACTTCTGCTGTTGACGCGCACTTAGATCCCACAACGCGCAGTCTACGGCATTTCGTGCAGCCCCTGCTGGCAGCAGCTTTTGCAGCTCTTCACGCGTCAGTCCGTTTTCCAGTTGTGGTGCAATGCTCATAATTTGCGCCAGGACAGAGGCATCGCTTTCACCGTAGCGTGGGTACGGTGTGCACTCGCCAATACCTGTGACGCCATTTTCTGTCAATTCGACGACAACCACATGCGCTTCGGTCCTGCTCCCACGGGCTATGACAAAGGGAGTGTGCAGCGACCAGGCTTCCTCATATACCTTAACTGTTCTCATTTGTTTTCCTTAATGCAGTCCCTGAAGCGGATATCCGCAAATAGCGTTTGCCGTGTTAACTGTTGATGGCATAAACTAGCCTCGACGTTAACTATATGTAAACAGGAAGATAACCATGTCACAAACCGTTCATTTCCAGGGCAACCCGGTTGCAGTTGCCGGCTCCATTCCTCAGGCTGGAAGCAAAGCTCAGGCTTTTACCCTTGTGGCTAAAGACCTGTCTGACGTTACGCTGGGCCAGTTTGCAGGCAAGCGCAAAGTGCTGAATATTTTCCCAAGCATCGATACTGGCGTTTGCGCGGCATCGGTACGTAAGTTTAACCAACTGGCGACAGAAATCGACAATACCGTCGTACTGTGTATTTCGGCCGACCTGCCATTCGCCCACTCTCGTTTTTGCGGCGCGGAAGGTCTGAGCAACGTTATCACGCTGTCCACCCTGCGCAACGCAGAATTCCTGAAAAACTACGGTGTTGAAATCGCTGAAGGCCCGCTGAAAGGTCTGGCCGCACGTGCCGTAGTTGTTATCGATGAAAATGACAATGTTGTTTTCAGCCAACTGGTCAATGAAATCACCAACGAACCAGACTACACAGCGGCGCTGGACGTACTGAAAGCGTAAGCTGCGTTTGCATACAAAAATGCCTCCGGATGGAGGCATTTTCATTTACGGCATTACTCTTCGCTTTTTTTCTGTTGGCTCAGGCCGTACTCGCGCAATTTATTGGCAATCGCGGTATGCGAAACGCCGAGGCGCTTGGCCAGCTTGCGTGTGCTGGGATAATTCATATACAGCTGCGTCAGCACGGAGCGTTCAAAGCGGCTGGTAATTTCATCCAGCGACCCTTCCATCACCTCTTCTCCGACCGCAACCGTTGCCGCATCATAATCCGGCAGCAAAATATCCTGTGGCCGCAGCTCATAGCCTTCAAGCTGGGTCAGCGCCCGGTAGATAGCGTTTTTAAGCTGACGCACGTTGCCCGGCCAACCGTAACGGGTTAACACCGTGCTGAGATCGGCGGACAGCTTCGGACGCGGCACGCCCTGCTCATCGGCAAAACGCGCCACGAACAGTTCGGTGAGCGGCATAATATCTTGTGGGCAATCGCGCAGCGGCGGCAGGTTTAACGTCAGTACATTCAGACGATAATAGAGGTCTTCACGGAAAAGTCCTTTCTGCACCAGCTCCACAAGGTTCTTTTGCGTCGCGCAAATCACACGGACATCAACATGAACTTCGTGATCTTCTCCCACGCGACGGAACGTACCGTCATTGAGAAAACGCAGCAATTTGGTCTGCATACGCGGCGACATTTCGCCAATTTCATCTAACAGAACCGAACCGCCATTCGCCTGCTCAAAGAACCCTTTTTTACCTTCCGGCGCATGGCCAAACAGCTCGCTTTCAACCGCATCTTCAGGGATTGACGCGCAGTTCAGCGCCAGATACGGTTTCGACGCACGTGGGCTTGCCAGATGGCAGGCGTGAGCAAAGAGATCTTTGCCGGTGCCGGTATTACCAGTAATCAGCAGCGGCGCGCTCAGCGTCGCCAGCTTGCGCGCCTGTTCCACCACGTGTTTCATTTTGGCGCTGACGGCAATAATCTGGCTAAACGCGCTGAGATCCTGCGTAGTCATATTTTGCAGCTGACGTCCCATTCGGATGGTGGAGCGCAACATTACCACCGCGCCGGTCAGCATCTGCTCCTGATTTTCGCCCTGCAAATGGACAGGCGTAATTTCCATCAGGAAATTCTGCCCGTTAATCACGACATGTTCGCTATGGGAATCCTGCGGATTGCTTTCCAGCCAGCGCTGAAAGTTAAACCCATTGATTAACTGGGCTGCGGTATGGTTGCGCATCCGCTCCTGGGTGTGCGCAAAAAGTTGACAGCTCGCAGGGTTCGCCATCTCAACTTTGCTTTTCATATCAAGAGAAAGGACCGGTTCTGGCAACGCTTCAAGCAGAGCACTCAGCGCCAGATGTTCACGTTCGGAAGGCATCCAGGGTACGGTACGCACATCCGTAACCCCTGAAATACGGCGGATTTCAGCCATCAGACTGCTGAAGTTGGTGAACTCCAGCTCCGCAAAATTAAGGTAAATTCGCCCGATGGGGTCAATCTCGATACCGCGTAAATCAATGCTTCTCAGCACCAGTAAATCGAGCAATTCGCGGGTCAGACCAAGACGGTCTTCACAAAAGACTTCCAAACGCATAGGAACCTTCACCTGGACAAGGGATTATGTGTTAAATGATAAGACAGTATTTGGTTTGCAGGAAGAACTCTGTCAACAAATATTGACAGCGCGCTGGAAAATTAGGCGCCGGGGCGTAAAGTTATACGATCGGCGCCTGTTTTATAGCTAACTTTCGCGCGGAGATTTGTTCTTTTGTAGGGTCTCTTTCACCTGACCAATCAGTTGACGGCGAAAATCGCCCAGTCGTGGCTTATCATCATCGATCCACGGCAGCGGTCGGCAAAGCTCCATAGCTTTAATGCCCAGACGCGCCGTTAATAACCCCGCGCCAATGCCCTGTGCGGCACGCGTTGATAAGCGGGCGGCTAAATCCTGCGACATCCAGTCCATCCCTACTTCCCGCACCAGCTCACTGGCCCCGGCAAAAGCGATATTCAACAACACCAGGCGGAACAGGCGCAGACGGCTGTAATAACCAAGTTCAATGCCATACAGCGATGCAATGCGATTAATCAGCCGCAGATTTCGCCAGGCAATAAACGCCATATCCACCAGCGCCAGCGGGCTGACGGCAATCATCAGCGTGGACTCTGCCGCTGAACGGCTAATCTCACGCCGGGCTTGCGCATCCAGTACCGGCTGCACAAGATGGGCATACAGACTGACCACTTCGCGATCGTTCTGCGTTTCATGAATTGAGGCATACCAACGCTGTAGCGCCGGATGCGACTGATCGATACCCGCCTGCTGCGCCAGTTTTTCACAAAATGCACGACCTTTTCCGGTTCCATGGCTGTGGAGCAAGTCTCGCGCTTCATCACGTTCGTGCGCGCGCTGACGCAATCGCCACAATCTGCGCCACTCGGTCGCCACCGATCCGACACCTGCGCCGATAATCAATGCGCCTGCGGCACATCCTCCCAGCGCGACCCAGTCCTGAGTCTGCCAGGCGTTCATGGTCCACTGCACACCCTGAGCAACAACGCTTACGCCAAACAGCGCCAGCCCGCCCATCACCATCTTGCGCCACAGACTGCGTTTGGGGCGTAAGGCCGCATCAATGACGGCCTCCGCCTGACCTTCGTCTTCCAGGGGTTCATCCACTTTCGCCGGAGAAAAAGTCTGCGCCTCCGTTTCGTTGAACATTTGCTGCGCTTTAAACGCCGTGTTTTGTTCCACGTCCAGCGGACCTGAGAAATCGATACGCGGTTTTAACGGCTCGCTCATCGCAATTTATCTCCTATTAAAAACTCCAGCGCGGCATCAAGGCGGATATGCGGTAAGGGTTTATCGACATCCATAACCTGCGGGCGAAACGCCTCAAACTGAAAGCCCTGGCGGTCCCAAAATGCCTGTCCGGGCAGTCGCGCGGGAACCTCGCCCGGATAAACTGTCAGCGGTTCGCCATCGCTCAGACGATTACCTCGCAGCGCCGGGATCTTTTCACCTTTCACATCGATCAAGCCGCTGGTGGTTGCCTGCACCGATGCCAGCCCCAGACAATCCATGCTGATACCTTCGAACGCCGCGTTTTGCCATGCGTCCTGGATCAGCTGCTGCAATAACGACACCATATTGGCGTGCTGATCGACCGTGACGTGGTCGGCTTTGGTGGCGGCAAACAGCAGCTTGTCGATCACTGGAGAAAATAGCCGACGAAACAGCGTACGCTGCCCGTAATGGAAGCTTTGCATCAACTGGGTAAGCGCCAGGCGCATGTCGTTGAACGCCTGTGGCCCGCTGTTGAGCGGCTGCAGGCAATCGACCAGCACAATCTGGCGGTCAAAGCGCAGGAAGTGATTCTTATAAAACCCTTTGACGACCTTTTCGCAGTAATAATTGAATCTTTCGCGCAACATGCCCGCGTTGGTGTGTTTGTCTGCCTGCGCCAGCTTTGATTCCCCCCAGGCATCGACATCCGGCCACGGGAAGAATTGCAGCGCAGGCGCGCCCGCCATATCCCCGGGCAGGACAAAACGGCCCGGTTGAATAAAATGCAGGCCCTGCTGTTTACACTGATGCAGATACTCCGTCCAGGCGGCAGCAATTTCCGCCAGACGGTTTTCATCAGCAGGCGCCAACGGATCCAGCCCCTGGCATAACTGCCGCCATTTTGCCGACCATTCGCCCCGCAGCCCCTGCAATAATCCGGTCATTTGCCGCGACCAGCTCAGATAATCCTGGGCAAGCATCGGTAAATCGAGCAGCCACTCCCCCGGATAATCGACGATCTCCAGGTACAACGTGGAGGTGTCTTTAAAGTGGCGCAGTAAAGAGTCATTGGATTTATAGCGCAGCGCCAGACGTATTTCACTCACGCCGCGCGTAGGGGTCGGCCAGGTTGGCGGAGAGCCGTACAGTTGCGCCAGTCCCTCATCATAGGTAAAGCGCGGAATGCCAAAATCGCGTTGAGGAACCCGTTTCACGCCGAGCAAACGCTCTTCGCGCACGCAGCTGAGCAACGGCAGACGCGCACCGGCATGAACATTGAGTAACTGATTTACCATCGCGGTGATAAACGCCGTCTTACCGCTGCGGCTAAGTCCGGTGACAGCCAGGCGTAAATGCCGGTCTACGCCGCGATTAACCAGCGAATTGAGTTCATTTTTAAGTCGCTTCATCGCCATCCCGTTTTGCTGAAGGAACCGAAGAAATTATAACAAACAGGAAGTAAAGATAGGGGTCAATTCTTACTTATCAACTACCTGGGCGGTACCTGGCGGCATTATTCTTACCGCCAGGAGCAGAAGAACTGCGTACGGCTTATTTATTCTCTACTTTAGGAAGCGAGATCTGGTTGATGCCACCTTCATTCGTCACCTGCGTATAGCCCATTTCAGTCAACATATCCTTCGCTTGTCCCGATTGACGCCCGGAGTTGCAGTACAGCTTCACAGTGTCGTTCTTATCAGGAACTTCAGCTGCAATACGTGCCTTCATTTCTTTTAACGGAATATTGACGGCCCCCTGAATATGCTGCTGTTGGTACTGTTCAGGAACGCGAACATCGATCCAGTGTTCGGCTGCGTAAACCGGCATGCCGATGACCAGAGCCAACGCTAATACACCTTTTTTCAACATAATATCTTCCTGACTGATAGTTGGATTTACCTCTACACTATACGCCAGTTCTTAAGAAAATATTGCGACCGCATTATCACCGTCTGCAGGCGCGGACGATTGTTCCTCAGGTTACCCATGCTGCAGTTAGCCTGTTGATTTTTCTACCCACATTTGATGTTCCTACCCAACAATTAGGTGAGCAAAGCTGTAATTTATTATTTAATCTGATTGCAGGTGAGAAAGGATTACAGAATATCACGATAGGAACACAAATATTGCTGACCGACTTCCTGATATAAAACCTGGGTATTAATGCTCTGCGAAATAGATTTTTTAGTTCACCCTCAATACCCGTGGTAACGATCCAAAAGAATTCTGACAGCCCCAAAATTATATTTGTGAGCTGCCGCAAATTAACTGAGGGAATGTTGATTAATTGTTGCTTGCTTTTGCTGATTCAAATATCAGGGTTGATTACCTGAATAGCGTTTCGACAATTTTGCCGCAGCCCGACTCAACACCGGTTCCAGAACCAACGCCAGCAGCATTTTTAGCGGGCGTCGGGCGACGGACTTCACCGCCCACCCTGCTACACCCGCCGGGCCGTAGCGCAGCGCGGTCAGAAGCACCAGCTTACCTGCTATTTTAAAGCCCGGCTTAACCCTTTGCCCGGCACGTTGCCAGCGATTGTTCATTTCTGTCCTCACAATTGACGGAAGCGACTACGTAAGGAAAAAGTATCGGACGTCACATAACGTTCCATTTCACGTAAACGCTTTTCACTAGCAGCCAGCTCGCGATCGACGGCATCCAACAGCTCACCGCTTGATGGCTGCTGCTCGCCAGAAACCACATTGTCCGGCATCGGGTCCAACACAAAGGTCAGCACGATGTAGGCGACGAAGGTGAAAAAGGCCAGGCCAAAAAAGACTGACAACACCACCAGGATCCGTACCAGCTTCACAGGCACATCGAGATAATGCGCAATACCTGCGCAAACCCCCTTCACCATGCCCTGCTGCGGAATACGCCACAGTTTTTTGTTCAGATTAACGCCTCCCATTAGCGGTCCCTCCAGTTTGGATGTTCAGCATCAAGAATGTCTTCCAGCGCCTGAATGCGCTCGCGCATCCGCTGTGCGTCATCGTTGAGTTCAACCAGGCGTTGCTGTTCACTTTGCGACAGTTCGCCACGACTGGAACGGTTGCTGTAGTGCAGCCAGAGCCAAATCGGTAAAACGAACAACACAAAGATGGTTAACGGGATAGCCAGAAATAGCGCGCTCATGAGTACTCCTTACAGGTGATGAGCGGCGGCGCGTTCGGGCGCCGCCAGATGTTATTATTGCTTGTCTTGCTGCATTTTGGCTTTAAGTTGCGCCAGCTGCTCGCTGATTTCATCATCTGCTTTCAGGTCAGCAAATTGCTGATCCAGAGACTTCTGTTTACCGAAGTTATGGCTTTCAGCCTCGGCTTCCATCTGATCGATACGACGCTCGAAAGATTCAAAGCGCGCCATCGCTTCATCGAGTTTACCGCTGTCCAGTTGACGACGAACATCACGCGAAGAACTCGCTGCCTGATGACGCAGCATCAACGCCTGCTGACGAGCACGGGTTTCACTGAGTTTATTTTCCAGCTCACCGATCTCTTTTTTCATACGCGCCAGCGTATCGTCAACCAGCGTCACCTCATGCTCCAGAGAGGCAATTAAATCGGTCAGTTTCTGCTTTTCAATTAACGCAGAACGCGCCAAATCTTCTTTCTCTTTACGCAGCGCAAGTTCTGCTTTTTCTTGCCACTCTGCCTGTTGGGCACTGGCCTGTTCGATACGGCGAGATAATTGTTTCTTTTCTGCCAGCGCACGCGCTGAGTTAGAACGTACCTCAACCAGCGTGTCTTCCATTTCCTGGATCATCAACCGCACCAGTTTCTGCGGATCTTCAGCCTTTTCCAGCAACGCATTAATGTTGGCGTTCACGATGTCGGCAAAACGAGAAAAAATACCCATAATGTAATCCTCACTTACTGTTCTGATATCGGGCTATGCCCTGCTGTTTTCGTTATGCACTTGGCGTGCCAACTTTTTATATAATTGATTTTAATGTAATTATATAATTTTACCTGCCAGGCTAATTAGCGTAAATTGGTGAATAACACTAACAAATGGTGAATTTCATCATGGCTGGATACAAAGATAATCTTCTGGGTGAAGCGAACAGCTTTATTGAAGTGCTGGAGCAGGTTTCTCATCTCGCGCCGCTGGATAAACCTGTACTGGTTATAGGTGAGCGCGGGACCGGGAAAGAACTTATTGCCAACCGCCTGCACTACCTCTCCACCCGCTGGCAAGGCCCGTTTATTTCGCTTAACTGCGCGGCTCTAAACGAAAATTTGCTTGATTCCGAACTGTTTGGTCACGAAGCGGGTGCCTTTACCGGCGCGCAAAAACGCCATCCAGGACGTTTCGAACGCGCCGACGGCGGTACGCTGTTTCTCGATGAACTGGCAACCGCCCCGATGTTGGTACAGGAAAAATTACTGCGGGTTATTGAATATGGCGAGCTGGAGCGCGTTGGTGGCAGCCAGCCGTTGCAAGTTAACGTACGACTTGTTTGTGCGACCAATGCCGACTTACCTCGCATGGTCAGCGAAGGCACTTTCCGCGCTGACCTGCTGGATCGCCTGGCCTTTGACGTGGTGCAACTCCCACCGTTACGCGAGCGTCAAAGTGACATTATGTTAATGGCCGAGCATTTTGCCATTCAGATGTGCCGCGAGATCGGATTACCTCTGTTTCCGGGTTTTAGTGCCGAGGCCAGAGAAACTCTCCTCCACTACCGTTGGCCGGGCAATATTCGTGAACTGAAAAACGTCGTGGAGCGATCCGTTTACCGGCATGGAACCAGTGATTACCCGCTGGATGAGATAATCATTGACCCCTTCCGCCGCCACACTACTCAGCCGCAGGCGCCGGAAACTAAACCGATGTCTGTAGGGTTACCGCTGGATCTGCGTGAATTCCAGCAGCAGCAAGAGAAAGACTTTCTACAAACCAGCTTACAGCAGGCAAAATTTAACCAGAAAAAAGCCGCTGAATTACTGGGTCTGACTTACCATCAGCTTCGCGCTTTGCTGAAAAAACACCAGATTTAACGCACATTTGCAGATGTCATATTGGCGGATTTGACGCATAACCTCATCAGGGTTTACCATGACGCCATTACTGTATAAAAAAACAGGTACAAAATATGGCTCTGGCACTCGTTGGCGAAAAAATTGACAGAAACCGTTTCACCGGTGAGAAAATTGAAAATAGTACATTTTTTAACTGTGATTTTTCAGGTGCCGACCTGAGCGGCACTGAATTTATCGGCTGTCAGTTCTATGATCGTGAAAGCCAGAAAGGGTGCAATTTTAGTCGTGCGATGCTGAAAGATGCCATTTTTAAAAGCTGTGATTTATCCATGGCGGATTTTCGCAATTCCAGTGCGCTGGGCATTGAAATTCGCCACTGCCGCGCACAAGGCGCAGATTTCCGCGGCGCAAGCTTTATGAATATGATCACCACGCGCACCTGGTTTTGTAGCGCATATATCACGAATACCAATCTAAGCTACGCCAATTTTTCGAAAGTCGTGTTGGAAAAGTGTGAGCTGTGGGAAAACCGTTGGATAGGTGCCCAGGTACTGGGCGCGACGTTCAGTGGTTCAGATCTCTCCGGCGGCGAGTTTTCGACTTTCGACTGGCGAGCAGCAAACTTCACACATTGCGATCTGACCAATTCGGAGTTGGGTGACTTAGATATTCGGGGCGTTGATTTACAAGGCGTTAAGTTGGACAACTACCAGGCATCGTTGCTCATGGAGCGACTTGGCATCGCGGTGATTGGTTAGCATTCACGGAGCGGTAAGTACCGCTCCCGCCCTTATACAATAGTGTCCGCCCTTGCCTTAAAAGTCACTTTCGACGCACAGATCGTAAACGTTAGAGGGTTCCGGTCCCCCCATCAGAACACCAGACCTGACCAGACGTATAGCTGTTCTCCCGAGCGGCCAGGGTGACATAAAGCGGCGCGATTTCCACCGGTTGACCAGGGCGTCCCAGCGGCGCATTTGCCCCAAATTTCTCCACCTTTTCCTGCGGTTGACCACCACAGCACTGCAGTACAGTCCAGTATGGACCCGGCGCGACGGCATTGACACGGATCCCTTTCGGGGCCAGCTGTTTCGCCAGCGATTTAGTAAATGCCACGATAGCTGCTTTAGTCTGAGCATAATCAAGCAAGATTTCACTTGGCTCATAAGCCTGTACGGAGGAGGTATTAATTATCACGCTGTCTGGTGAAAGATGGGGTATGGCCGCTTTGGTGATCCAAAACATAGCGTAAACATTGGTTTTGAATGTTGCGTCGAAGTCTTCTGTGGTGAGTTCCTCAATTGACTCACAAAATTGCTGACGACCCGCATTATTGACGAGGATATCCAACCCTCCCAGTCCTTTTACCGCCTGTGTTACCAGATGACCGCAAAAAGCCTCATCACGGATATCTCCGGGGATGGCCAAAACATTTCTGCCTGCTTTTTTTATCAGATCGACCACTTCACGCGCATCGTCTTCTTCTTCAGGTAAATAGTTAATCGCAACATCAGCGCCTTCACGAGCATAGGCAATAGCAACAGCACGACCAATCCCTGAATCCCCACCGGTAATTAATACCTTGCGCCCATTCAGGCGACCGCTTCCCTGATAGCTGTCTTCTCCATGATCGGGGCGCGGTTGCATTTTCCCCGCCAGCCCGGGAAAGGGCTGCTGCTGCTGTTGAAAAGGCGGCGCCGGAAAACGCGCAGAATTGGTTTTATTGATGGTCTTTTTTTCCTTGTTTAAGCCAGCCATTCAATTACCTCTCATTATTTATCACAAAGACTAATAAGCGTAGACCAAAATGAATGGCATGACCTATATTATCCAGCTACACTTAATTTTCTCGGAATATTACCCCCCCTACTTTCCTCTACCGTTGCGCTTATATCCCCACCAACGTTAGATTTAATTTAAACAATATTATTTGAGACTTATCCAGTTCGCAGTGTTAATAAATAGCAACCACACTTAACATTTCAACCTTGGCAAAAGGAGAACATATGAAATTATCCATAACGCCATTATTATGTTGTTTTTTATTGTCGCCAGCGCTTGCTGATGATAACGGCGGGTTGAAAAATGATACAGCTCCACCGCCAGCCCACGCTCTGGATGAAGGTTATCGTGGGACTGAAGATGCAAGAATCATGACTGTCGAACAGGCCAAAACGATGCATGACGGTGCGACCATTTCTCTGCGAGGTAATCTCATCGAGGATCAAGACGGAGACAAATTTGTCTTTCGTGATAAAACCGGCAGTATCCTGACTTTAATTCCACACGCGGTTTTCGATGGTCGAACGGTTAAACCCGATCAAATGATCAGTATTAACGGTAGCCTCGACGCTAAAATGCAACCACCAGTAGTACGCGTAAATAAGATCCAGAAGTAACGCAATAACCGGGAAGAAAGCCGCTCTTCCCGGTTGATTTTCTTTATTCCCACGATTTTGCGAATGCTCTCTTCTGCCCGTCATGGTCATTTCCCCCTCTTTCCCCTCACATTTTTCTTTCTACCCGCGAATCACACGTTTATAGCAAGTCAGATGGGCCATGAAAATGCTAAGATAGTTAACAGAGTAGATTCAAAGTGGATAGCAGGTATGAATTTTGACCATGTCGCGGTGTTGAACTCGCGCTTATCGAGCCTGTTA
>NZ_JBIMRA010000034.1:0-28770 GCF_043945515.1 Citrobacter freundii complex sp. 2024EL-00216
CTGAGGCAGCACCTGGCACGGCTGGGACGGAAGTCGCTGTCGTTCTCAAAATCGGTGGAGCTGCATGACAAAGTCATCGGGCATTATCTGAACATAAAACACTATCAATAAGTTGGAGTCATTACCGGGATTCTGGAAGAGTTAGTACGCTACGACATCATTATCAGGATGATCTGGAAGCCTTTACCTGGAGTGCGTTAGTCGCAATTGGTATTGCAATAAAGGATCATAAAATCTACTCTAAAATGTCAGAGCATCTATTCATTATGCATTGGCTGGCTATTGCCAAAAAAAGAAAAATCTTTTCGAAGAGCATTGTCAGTGAGCTTCAGTGGTTAATTGATGAGGGGAAGAAAAAAAGCCTCAATGCACAACTTAAATTTAAAATAGAATATTTGTACGCCACATCGAGTGGTGATGTGACAATGCAAAACGACTATTTTAAATTTACTCACACGATTGAAGTGTTGAGAAATAATGGATGGGAGAGCTTTCTGCTCACTCCGGAGAAGTGGCAAGGCCTTCATGAAAGTATTAAGGTCAGAAAAGGTGACTTTATTTTTATGGATGACACCCGGCTTCAGGAGTGCTTTGGCGTGCAGGGCGAGATAGTCAAACCTTTCTGTATTCGAGTGTACGGCGATATTGAGTTTGCAAAGTTAACGTTCATCAAACATAACCTGCCGGTTGAATTTGTGAAACATATTTCGAATGAGTTTTATTACTTCAATTTTCTTTCAGTTAAGTAATGCTTAACTGATATGGGGGACAAATTTCTGTTTGTTCAAAGAGTGTATTGATCTACCTGTGAAATTATCGGATATATACCACGCGCAAAGGACAGCGAATGTTTACTCGAAAGTTAGTGATTACAACTGAATGGATAAGGTTGTCGGATACGCCAGACAATGTGTCCATTTCTTTTCGGGGCGTTCTTGAGATCGGTGAAAGCACGGTTGTACCAGATGGCAACACTCCTTTACTTCGCTTAGAAAATGAAATGGCACCTGTCGCCGTTGATGCGTTGTCATGGGTAAGGGTGCCAGTTGAACGCCAGGAAAATGTTATCGTCTATATTTTCTGAATCCTGGTTTATAAATCCATTAATAATGTTAATGTCGATTTGTTCTTATTTTATTCCTCCCGGTGCAAGATGAGATGTCTGGCTGAACAATTCGTTGGGGATCACATCGCGGGTGAGAGCATTTGTAGCGCGTGTACATTATAAATAATGCCAAACACCGCCACCGCGAGCAGAAACAGGGAGGAGATAAAAACGCTGCGTCTGGCAAACCGCTCTGGCATCCAGCGTTTGAAAACCATGATGTAAAAAGACAGCACCGTAACATCAAAAATAACCCACACCAGCGTTAGCGTCAGAATGCTGGTGGTGAAATCTTGCGTAATGGCAATGAACTGGGGAAAAAACGCTACGAAAAACAAAATGTCCTTTGGGTTAGAGACCCCTGTCAGAAATCCATGGATAAGCCCGCTGTTATCGCGTTTTGGCGCACTCAGTCCGAGGTGTGAGTCCCTGGCCCGCAGGCCGTTAATCGCCATCACACCGATATACAACGATCCCACAAGACCCAGTACGCCAAGCCATATCGCAGAGATTGATACCACACCAGCTAGCATCAGTGCAGCCAGAGCAATCAATACTAAAGAAGCGCCGTTAGTGCCAATCAGCGTGAGAAAGGCCCGGCGATAGCCGTGCTGCGATGCGGTGGTGGTAATCAGCGCCACGACCGGACCCGGAGTTAACAGCAGGGTTACTACGCTGAGGCTATAGGCAGCCAGTAAAGTGAAATTCATACCTGATTATCCTGATGATATTTTCCATCAGTATTCCGCCTGCGTGGCGCATTGAAAAACGAATAAAACTGCGCTCTACTGTGAGTAAAACTCAACATAGAAGCTGAGAATGACGCTACCTCCGTTGTATGCCCTGAGGGCTTTTGAAGCCGCAGCCCGTCTGGGATCGTTCAGTAAAGCCGCTATTCAACTTAACGTGACGCCGGGCGCGGTAAGCCGTCATATTCGCACGCTGGAGGCATGGTTTGGTTGCGAGCTATTTGTCCGCAGCGGCCCGCGTATCGAGATAACGCCTTCTGGCCAAGGGCTGGCGCAGCAGTTGACGGCTGGGTTTCAGAGTCTGGAACACGCGTGTCATGCCTTTCGCAGCAGCAGTCATGAGCTACGGCTGAAAGCGCCGTCTACGTTGACGATGCGCTGGCTTCTGGACGTGCTGCGTCATTTCCGTGAAGCGCATCCGACCCCGGTTGTCGAAATTTCCAGCGTCTGGATGGATACCGATTCGGTATCCTTCGGTCGTGAACCGTATGACTGTGCGATCCTGTTAGGGAATGGCCATTTTGGTGACGATACCGACAGCCGGTTGCTGTTTCAGGAGTGGCTTATCCCGGTGTGCTCACCCGCGCTGCTGGTGCAGGCGCAGCGCGATCTTTCTGCCTGTGAACTGATTCATCCCTCAGCGGATCGCCGTGACTGGCGTCGGTGGCTGCAACGCACCGGGAAGTTTCCGGCGTTGAATCTTGCGCGAGGCAAAGTGTTCGACACCCTGGAGCAGGGCAGTCTTGCCGCGATGAGCGGTCATGGCGTGTCCGTTGCCGACCTGCTGTTAAGCCTGGCGGCCATTCAGGCAGGGATGTTGGCGTTACCGTTTAAAGATGCGGTAGCGACTGGCGAGGGCTATTACCTTGTCTGGCCAAAGACTTCAACACGGCTTAGAAATATTGAGCTGCTGTATCGCTGGTTAAAAGAGGCTGCGCCGTGTGTCTCCTCGGCAGATCTAAACTGGCTGGATTAAGCTGTTTATTCTGCTAATCACCCATATTGATAATGGTTCTCATTATTATTGTCGTATTGCGCAGGTAATGGTAATGTTGCTTCAGTTATAAACCGTTAATCCCATTTTCTGCGCAGAAGACAGCATGAACAATACCACCGCCCTGAATGCCTCCGGACGCGTCGCTCGCACTTTCTCCGTCAGCGAGTTTATGGATTTTGGTGAGCGCTACGGGATCGATTACCGCTTTCCCCAGTTGGCACAAAGGCCGGATTTACCGTCTGGCAGCCCTGTTCTGCAAGGTGAAATTGAGGAGATGACTCTCCCATGTGGGATGTGCGTGACGCACTCCGACGTACAGGTATTGCAACCCTACGAAACCACCTCTCGTCACGACAGCCCTTTGTATATGCTGGTGGTACTGGAAGGCTGCGTGATCCTGACGCTTAACGGACAGGAGCACGTGGTGCGCTCCGGCATGGCGTTTAGCTCACGCCTGAGTGAGCACCAGACGATGCGTGCCCGTCATCATGCTGATTGTAAACTGCGGACATTATCGCTCGGTTTGTATCCCGACGGCGCGTGTCGCACGGGGTTGCTCGAATCGTTGATGCGTGAGTGGGAAAGATGCCAGACGCCGACGCTTATCTGGCAGGTGCCGGGGTTTTTACTCAGCGGACTGCAGTACGCGCAGCAGAGTACGATTAGCCATGTTTCTCGTCAGCTGATGTTGGAAGGGCTGATATTACAACTGTTTGGTCATGGCCTCAGCGTGTGTCAGGTCGAGAGCGGTAAACGTCTTGCGGCGAGCGGTGAGCAGCAGCGGCTGGAGGTCGTTCGCCGACTGCTGGAGCAGAGTCCCGAAAAAGACTACACCCTTAATGAACTGGCGCAACGCGCGGCAATGAGCCCCAGTAGTCTGCGTAGCAAGTTTCGCGCAGCCTATGGCTGTTCGGTATTCGACTACCTGCGCGATTGCCGTCTGGAACGTGCGCGTGGCTATCTACTGGAAGGATATAGCGTACAACAGGCGGCCTGGATGTCGGGTTATCAGCACGCCACTAACTTTTCTACTGCTTTTCGTCGCCGTTACGGCTTTTCGCCCGGCGATTTGCTCAAACTTTGCTAATCCATATTTGCGTTTTACGCACGTGATTTCCTGACAATTTGGCACTGCGCATAGGCAACCTGGCATCCGGCATAGCTATCTCCGTCAGCAAAAAGGTAATAATTCTCACTTACAATTAGACATGCCTTTGGAGATATTCATGTTCGCGAAGACTCGCTTGGCGCTGCTGGTGGGATGGGTTACCGGTAGCGTGGCTTTTCCTCTGCTGGCGCAGGAAACAACAAAAAACGATACGGTGGTTGTCACCTCGCAGATGCAGAGCGGGGCCACGAAGCTTGCCACGCCGGATATTGAAACGCCGCAGTCGGTATCGATCGTTACCCGTGAACAGTTTGAAGAGCAGGGCGCAACCAGCGTGCGGCAGGCCGTCAGCTATACGCCGGGTGTGTACAGCAATCAGATTGGCGCCTCCAACCGCTTTGACTACATCGTGCTGCGTGGCTTTTCTGACGGTAGCCTGGATAACGTCTATCTCGATGGTCTGAAGATGATGGGCGACACCAACTCACACAGCTCGCTGGTGGTCGATCCGTGGTTCCTCGAAGATATCGAAGTCGTACGTGGCCCGGCTTCCGTACTGTATGGCCGTTCCTCCCCGGGTGGCATTGTGGCGCTGACCTCACGTAAGCCGTCGTTTGATGCGGGCGGTGAGGTGAAGCTGTTTGCCGGCAACAATAACCAGCGCGGCGCGGCGTTTGACGTCACCGGGGCACTGGATGATAACGATCGCGTGGCGGCGCGACTGAGCGGGATGACGCGTTACGCGGACTCGCAGTTTGGTCCATTGAAGGAAGAGCGTTACGCGCTGATGCCCAGCCTGACCTGGCGTATCACCGACCAGACGCGTCTGGATCTGATGGCCTATCTGCACCGCGACCCGGAAGGCGGTAGCCACTCCGGTCTGCCGTATGACGGCACCGTGGTTCCGCATTACGGGCAAAAGATCTCCAACACCTTTTACGAAGGCGAGGATGATTACGACAAATACGATCGCCGTGAAAACATGGTGGGCTACAACATTGAGCATATGTTTGATAGCGGTTGGTCGGTGCGGCAAAAGCTGCGCTATCTGCATACCGACGTTGAGCTGAATCAGGTGTATGCGGCGGGCTGGCTGAATGAAACCGAGCTTAATCGCGGTTACTCCGGCTCCGATGAAAAAATGTCGGCGATTACGCTGGATAACCAGCTTGACGGCAGCTTTGATACCTGGCAGGTAAACCACCGTCTGCTGGTGGGGATCGACTATCAGGATCGCAGCAACAATACTACCGGTTACTACGGCGCTTTCCCGCCGATTGACGCTTTTAATCCAGTGTACGGCGCGAAGCCTGATTACATCGACATGTATGCGCGTGAGAAACACAAGCTGCGCCAGACGGGTTACTATTTGCAGGATCAGATGTCATGGGAGCGCTGGCGTATTACGCTCGGTGGTCGCTACGATCAGGTCAGCGTTTCTAACATTGATAAGATCAAGGATACTCGCAGCGATCTGGATAAAAACAACTTCAGTACCCGTGCCGCGCTGCTCTATTTATTCGATAACGGCTTTGCGCCGTACGTGAGTTATTCCACTGCCTTTACGCCAACCAGTTTTGCCGATGAGAACGGCAATCTGCTGGATCCGATGAAAGGCAAGCAGTGGGAAGCCGGGCTGAAATATGAGCCGGAAGGACTCAACAGCCAGTTCAGCGCATCGGTATTCCGTATCAATCAGACGAATATAGCCACCAAAGAAGAGCCGACCGATCCGTACCGCTCGATTGGGGAAATTGAATCTGAAGGGGTGGAGCTGGAGGCAATTAGCCAACTGACGGATAGCTTCCGTTTGCAGGCGGCGTATACCTATACCGACATTCGCTATAAGAAAAGTAGCCCGGAAGAGCAGGGCAAGCGCGCAGTGTACGCCCCGCGTAACCAGGCCAGTACCTGGCTGAGCTACGATGTGAAAAGCGGTCCGCTGGACGGTCTGACGTTGGGTTCAGGCGTGCGCTACGTTAACGGTATTACCAGCGATCGCCTGAATACTCACACCCTGCCGTCCTACACACTGGTGGATATGGTGATTGGTTACGACTTAACGAATATCGGCATTAAAGGGTTGAGCGCGCAGTTGAACGTTAACAACCTGACCGACAAGCGCTACGTTGCAGCCTGTAACTCGCTCTCATACTGCTACTTCGGCGCCGAGCGCAGCATTGTCGGCAGTGTGTCCTGGAAATTCTGATGTTTTAGCCGGATGCGGCGCTGGCGCCTTATCCGGCCTACGGCATCCGGCCTACGGCATCCGGCCTACAGCAGCGTGCAAATCGTAGGCCTGATAAGCGCAGCGCATCAGGCTTTGTGATTGCGGCTATTGTGTAAAACCGTTCTGCAGACAAATCTGCGTGCTGGTTCTCAGCGTAAAGGCGACTTTGTCTGGGTACTGGCTGTAATAGTTATGCTCTTCTTCCAGCCCTTTTGCCTGCGCCAGACGTACCGTTTCCAGCGAGCAGGTACGGTAGATCAGGTCTTTATTCATATTGGTCTGCTTCTCGCGCTGTTTATCTGCGGACAGCGCCAGCCAGCTTTCGGACAGTGAGTAATCGTAGACCACCCGATTTCCTTTCGCCTGCACGTTCTCAATGGTAATAAATTCGTCGATTTTCAGTCTTGGCTGCCCGCGCATTTTTTTCTTATCTTCTGCGGCGGCATATTGGGCCAGCGCATGAATATCCATACTGGCTATTTTCTGTTTATAAGCATCTACATAAGCGGTAGGTTGCTGATAATGCTGAGCGTAAGCGTTTCTTAATTCCCCGTCATTCATCGTACAACCTGCCAGAAACAGAGGTAATAGCAGTGCCAGTTTTATTTTAGTCATGATGTTATCCCGTTCATTATTTTGATCCCAGTCGCCCATAACAAAATAGAAAAATTATTACAGATGATATTTAAGGTTGTATAAACGAGAGCGCGATGGCACAAGTTCAATTGTCTTAAAATGGCAGGACAGGCGGGAAACCCTGCCAGAATTGGCAGGGTTTTGAACATACTGATAAAAAATTAATGGCCGATCATCTTTGCCTTCGGGATCAGCTGGAAATACATATGATCGGGCACTGGCGTATCCCAGACATTGGCATAAACGGCATAACCAATGGTGGCAAACAGAATGCCAAGCACCAGTAGCGTCATGGCAACACCTGATAGCGTCCTCTGTCGCCATAACGGTTTACCGTTGTCTTGCGCCCCTGGTGGTGTTTGCAGTGAGAAGCTCAGCGTTGAGGCCACCGGGCAGGATTCAACGCAGGTCATGCAGCCAGTGCATTCCACGGTACGCACCTGAATCAGTCTGTCGACCGGGATATGCGACGGGCAGTTTTTCGCGCATTTTCCGCAGTCGATGCAGCTGTCTGCGTTACGGCGGATTTTAAACGGTGAGAGCAGCGAGAACAAACCGAGCAGCGCACCATAAGGGCACAGATAGCGGCACCAGGCATTGCGAATAAACAGGCTCAGGACACTGATAACGACAACAAAGATGAGCGTAGCGGAGCCAATATGGCGAAAGAAATCGAGCATCTTCACGTCGATAATCATGCCATAGGCCGACATTAGAAAATACTGAATCCCCTGTGCAGGCATCGACAGGGCGATATACAAAAAGAAACTCAGCAGCAAATACTTCAGACTGAGCAGCGGGATATCCAGCCAGCGCGGCAGCGTGAAGTTGCGACCAAATACTTTTTTCCCCAGATTGCCGAGCAGTTCGGACAGCGTGCCCACCGGGCATAACCACGAACAGAAGGCTTTTTTTAACAACAGACTAATCAGGATAAACGCAACTAACAGCAGCATGGAGGCGGCATGGATAGGCGGAAGAAAACCAGTCTCCAGCGTATAGCGGATATTCATCAAACCCGCGATTGGTAGCCATCCCTCAATACCACCTGGCCTTGGAATATAGACGCTGGTGCCGGCGGTTTCGAAATAGCGGACCCAGTAATAGAACGTTACGCCAATATAAATATTAATAGCCAGCAGGAGAAACTGGGTGGCTTTTCGCCAGCTGCTGGCGTTGCGCCAGTCATTCCACGGCAGTTTGCCTCCGATCGTGCCTGGACGGCGCTGCCAGCGCGTTCTTTTCTTCCCGTTCATGGTTTTATACTATCCCTCATATTTCCCCTTCTGCATTCAGAAGGCGTCATCACCGGGATATGCTAGCGCTATTCAGATTTGGTGTATTTGATTTGCATCTTATTACGTGGCTGTTATTTTCATCATGCCAATATGCCTGAATAAAAATAACAGCTCGGTATTTATCGCCGATCAGATAAATACCCTGAATGGGGTATTTATTTCTCTATGGCGGAGAAGGTTATTCCTGATATACCTCTATGCGATCGCGGCCATTACTTTTCGCCAGATAAAGCGCGCGATCGGCTTTATCAACCAACTGTTTATAGTCGGGATGATAGTCATATTCGGCGATGCCAATGCTGACGGTAATAGAAAATGATTCTGCCGCCGATGCCGCCATGCACATCTCGGCAATCTTCATACGCAGCGTTTCGAGGATGATACTGGCCTGCGACTTGTCTGACTCGACGAGCAGGATCATAAATTCTTCACCACCATAGCGAAACACGTAATCGCTGCTACGGATATGATCATAAATGACCGCTGCGACGTTTTTGAGCGTCATATCACCAGTATTATGCCCATAGTTGTCGTTAATTTGCTTAAAGTAGTCGATATCCAGCATCGCCAGGGTGAAGGGCTTCCGCGCATGTAACGCTAACGAAATCTCACGCCGCATGATGGTTGGAATAAAGCGGCGGTTAAGTAACTGGGTCAGCGAGTCTTTACCATTTTCCTGTTTAACCAGTGCGTCAAACATTGAGGCGAGCAGGAAATGGATTTTTGCCGATAGCTGGCGGACATCCTGCAACAGGCTCATCCTCTCAGGTTCTGTTGGCTGATGCTGATGCGAAAAGGTGGTCGTCATGCGGTTGTCGATCTCTGCTATCAGCGATTCCATTTCTTTCAACAGATTGCTGTTGCCGAGAATGTGTTTTCCTTTATGTGAGAACCACATACCAAAATCAGAATTCGCCAGAAATACCATCTCACCGAAAGGCATACCGATGGCGATGTTATAGATAAACTGATTTTCCCAGTCGGTAAATGAGCGAATTTGCCGTTCGCGCTCGACGTTAACGTCATCGTAAATGGTCTGCAGGCGATACTGCTCCTGCGTATGCAGAGAGTTTTGGTGGCTTGGGGAATAGGAGACGGTCATGGCCTCCAGCGCAGTATCCATTGCCAGGCTGCTGAAACAGATAGCATTGCTCAACAGGGAAGACGAGTCGTCAGCTTTGGTTTTCAATACCCGATACAGCTCATCCTTGAGCTTACGCGCGCCGCGGTTTACCAGATCGATGGGCAGGCCGATACGGGCATGCACCACGCCAATTTCTCGCTGTTTGGCCAGCAGCTGCGGTAGATCTTCGTGCGCGCTGCCAAGCACGCTGCGTAACCAGTCAAACATACTGCCGCTGAGGCGGGTACTGACCTGTTCTGTATTGAGGAACAATGCGCTCTGGGCATGGGAGAGCATATAGTCATAAAAAACGGTCACTAAATGGCGGATCTCTTCATCGCTTAACGATGTGAGGAGCGTGTGAACGTCAGGCGATGTTTGTCGTATCAGCGCCTGCCATTCTGTAAGGAGTAATGTGTCGTTTACCGGTTCAACCTGTTCCATCTCACTGCCACTCAACCTGCGATTAAAAATTCAGGCGGTATTACGGACAATTACCTCACAATGGTCAAGTTAAACTCTCTTATCGATGGCTAATACCTTCATAAATAAGTCTTAGCGCGAAAACACCTATTATTGCGCCAATCACCCGGCTGGCAACGCGTTGGATGCGACCATACGCCCGTCGCACGGCAGGCAAAGAAAATGCCTGGCTGAGAAAAATACGCCAGATAACGGAAGACAACACAATGCCTGCCCAGGCCATCAGTCTGGCCCACGTAGGCGTGTCTGCGCTTAAGGTGACCGAGAAGATACTAATAAAAAACAGCACGGTTTGCGGATTTGATAAATCTGTTAGTAATCCACGGCGGAAAAACACATACCAGGGGGCGGAAAGCGGCTGCTGTAGCGTGGGCATTTGCGGCGTGGCCTGATGGCGGATGCTGTTCCAGGCAAACCACAGCAGATAGGCGCCGCCGACAATCTTAATCAATGAAAATATCTCTTCACACTGGGTGATTAGCGTTGCCATACCAAAGAGCCCAAGGCCGGAGTAAAACGCATCACCTAAGGCAACACCCAGACCGGTCATCACACCTGCGCGTCGTCCGGATGCCAGGCTAGTTTGTACTACCACGAACAGGTTTGCGCCGGGGTTAAAAAAGGTTAAAACAAACAGGCTGATGGTAAGAACGACGGCGTGCAGAGGTTCCATAGACAACATTTCCATTAGTAAGCGCTTAAGTGACAGCTAACACTATAATTTTAGTGTGTTCATCATTCTGCGTATTCACTCACACTGCGCAGTGAAACGCGCTGAGATTTGCAAATGACTTCATAGATTATTTTGTGCAAACCTGGCGCGTCAGATAACGCGACGGCACAGGTTTTCTGTTATCAACGATTCGCAAAATCTCTTTATATTTCCGCCTGCTCTGGATCTTTTTGCCAGGCTGAACTACTTATTAATCATCCTTGACTCGCATGTCGAATGTTCAGGGGTCGATGATGGCATATATAACAAAATCTGGAGCTTTTATATGAAAACTGGAATTAAAGTACTTATTGGTGCGTTAGCTTTTGTTGTGACCAACGCGTACGCCGCGGAATTTATGACGAAGGTTGAGTTTGAAAAGGTTGAGTCTCAGTATACAAAAATCGGTGATATTTCAACGAGTAATGAAGTCTCTACTTCGGATGCTAAAGAAGACCTTCTGAAGAAAGCTGAAGAGAAAGGTGCTGACGTGGTGGTATTAACCTCCGGCCAAACGGATAACAAAATCCATGGCACAGCGAATATTTACAAGAAAAAATAACGCGCTACTGTAAAAGACACGATACCCGCCGGTCATTGTACCGGCGGTTTTTCTTTTAGCCTGCGCCAGAACGTGGTTCTGCTAATTCCGAGATACCGCGCGGCGGCAGTTTTGTCACCATCAAATTGTGCCAACACCTGTTGCGGCGTCAGCAATGACGATGCTTGCGGTAAGTCTGCAACAATGGCCAGTTCCGGTAACAGCTGCTGTAAAAAATCTACGTTCAGCTCTGGCTGCGGTTCGACGCTTAAAAACAGTGCCAGACGTTCCATCATATTACGCAGTTCGCGGATATTCCCCGGCCAGCCATAATTAAGCAACGTCGGCTGACTTAACCCCAGCCCCTTGCGAACAGGCTCAGAAAACGGCACGTCCAGTTCCGCCAGCGACTGTTTTAAAAAGCCTTCCGCCAGTGGCAGGATATCGGGCAACCGTTCGCGCAGCGGCGGCAGCTTGAGGCGTAAAATGCTCAGGCGATAAAACAGATCGGTACGAAACTCCCCCTGCTTCATCTCCTGTTCCAGATTACAGTGCGTGGCGCTAATCACCCGGACATCGACCGGAATCGGCTGATGTCCACCGACCCGGGTAACCTCTTTTTCTTCCAGCACACGCAGCAGTCGGGTTTGTAACGGCAGCGGCATCTCGCCTATCTCGTCAAGAAACAGGGTTCCGCCGTGAGCGATTTCAAACAGGCCCGCACGTCCCCCTCGGCGAGAGCCGGTAAAGGCGCCATCCTCATAGCCGAACAGCTCCGCTTCCAGCAATGACTCGGTGATCGCCCCGCAGTTGACGGCAACAAACGGCGGTGAGGGTTTACCGCGCCGATTCTCCTGACGGGTGAAAAACTCACGGTGAATGGCCTGTGCGGCCAGCTCTTTACCCGTTCCTGTTTCGCCCTGAATGAGGACCGGCGCACGCGAACGGGCGTACAGCATAATGGTGTGCCGTACCTGTTCCATCTGCGCAGAGTGACCGCGCATATCTCCGAGCGCGTAGCGAGTGCGCAACGTATCGCCAGAGGCGTACTGACCGTTTCTGCGTAATGTCAGGCGGGTCATATCCAACGCATCGACAAAGGCCTGGCGCACGGTGGCCGCCGAATAGATAAAGATGCCGGTCATGCCTGCTTCTTCTGCCAGATCGGTAATCAACCCCGCACCAACTACCGCTTGTGTACCGCCAGCCTTCAGCTCGTTGATTTGCCCACGAGCATCTTCCTCGGTGATATAGCTGCGCTGTTCAAGCTGCAAATTGAAGGTTTTTTGAAACGCGAGAAGCGCCGGGAGGGGTTCCTGATAGGTAATGACGCCAATCGACGAGGTGAGTTTTCCCGCTTTTGCCAGCGCCTGTAGCACGTCGAATCCGCTGGGTTTAATCAGGATCACCGGAATCGATAAACGGCTTTTCAGATATGCGCCGTTGGAGCCCGCCGCAATGATGGCATCGCAACGCTCGGTAGCCAGCTTCTTGCGGATATAGGCCACCGCTTTTTCGAAACCAAGCTGAATGGGGGTGATGGTCGCCAGGTGGTCGAACTCCAGACTGATGTCGCGAAACAGTTCAAACAGGCGGGTGACTGAGACTGTCCAGATAACCGGTTTGTCGTCGTTCACACGCGGCGGTAGATGTGTATCTGCCATAACTAACCCAAAAAAGTAAGGAACCGAGTATTAGGGTTTAGTTGTGTTTCATAAATGTTGCAATGAAACGTGAAGGAACGTTTCATGAAACGATAGCTGACACGCTTTTGTGCAACAAAAATAGGAGTATTGGATTTAATGTATTGTTTTAAAAGATAAAAAATTAAATTGAAGAGAAAATAAGCTCCCTGGCATACCCCTTGCTTTAGAAATATCAACGAACGATAACAAGTTGATAACAAGAGGACGGGATATGTCTCTACACTCCCCAGGGCTGGCGTTTCGCGCTGCGCTCACTAAAGAAAACCCATTACAAATAGTTGGCACCATCAACGCCAACCACGCTCTGCTGGCTCAACGTGCCGGGTATCAAGCGATTTATCTCTCCGGCGGCGGTGTCGCTGCGGGGTCGCTGGGTCTGCCGGATCTCGGCATTTCTACCCTTGATGATGTGCTGACTGATATTCGTCGCATTACGGATGTTTGCCCGCTGCCATTGCTGGTGGATGCGGATATTGGTTTTGGATCGTCTGCATTCAACGTGGCGCGTACCGTCAAGTCGATTTCCAAAGCGGGTGCTGCTGCGCTGCATATTGAAGATCAGATCGGCGCCAAGCGCTGCGGTCATCGCCCGAACAAGGCGATCGTCTCGAAAGAAGAGATGGTCGACAGGATCCGCGCAGCCGTTGATGCGCGCACCGATCCCAACTTTGTGATTATGGCGCGAACCGATGCACTGGCGGTGGAAGGGTTAGAGGCTGCCATCGATCGTGCCCAGGCGTATGTCGAAGCGGGCGCTGACATGCTGTTCCCGGAAGCAATTACCGAACTTGCGATGTACCGCCAGTTTGCCGATGCGGTACAGGTACCAATTCTCGCCAACATTACTGAATTTGGCGCCACACCGCTGTTTACCACCGATGAACTGCGCAGCGCGAACGTTGCGATGGCGCTATACCCGCTGTCAGCTTTCCGCGCCATGAACCGCGCGGCGGAGAAGGTTTACAACGTGCTGCGTCAGGAAGGTACGCAAAAGAACGTTATCGACATTATGCAGACGCGCAACGAGCTGTATGAAAGCATCAATTACTACCAGTTCGAAGAGAAACTCGACGCGTTGTACACAAAAAAGTAACCGTCGTAGGCCGGATAAGGCGTAGCCGCCATCCGGCAATAAATTAGTACCCTACATATTACAATAATGACGAGGACAACATGAGCGACACAACGATCCTGCAAAATAGTACCCATGTCATTAAACCCAAAAAATCGGTTGCGCTGTCAGGCGTCGCTGCCGGAAATACTGCCTTATGTACCGTGGGTAAAAGCGGTAACGATCTGCACTATCGTGGCTACGATATTCTTGACCTGGCGCAACAGTGTGAATTTGAAGAAGTTGCGCATCTGCTGATTCACGGGAAATTACCCACCCGCGATGAGCTCACCGCCTATAAAAGCAAACTGAAAGCGCTGCGCGGATTGCCCGCTAACGTGCGTACCGTACTGGAAGCGCTGCCTGCCGCCTCGCATCCGATGGACGTGATGCGCACTGGTGTTTCCGCGCTGGGTTGTACGCTGCCGGAAAAAGAAGGACATACCGTCTCCGGCGCACGCGATATTGCCGACAAACTGCTGGCTTCGCTCAGTTCTATCCTCCTGTACTGGTATCACTACAGCCATAACGGCGAGCGCATTCAGCCGGAAACCGACGATGATTCTATTGGCGGTCACTTCTTGCATTTGCTGCATGGTGAGAAGCCATCACAAAGCTGGGAAAAGGCGATGCACATTTCGCTAGTGCTGTACGCCGAGCACGAGTTTAACGCTTCTACCTTCACGGGGCGTGTGATTGCGGGAACTGGCTCTGATATGTACTCCGCGATTATCGGTGCGATTGGCGCACTGCGTGGGCCGAAACACGGCGGAGCGAATGAAGTATCGCTGGAGATCCAGCAACGCTATGAAACGCCGGATGAAGCCGAAGCAGATATCCGTAAACGCGTTGAAAATAAAGAAGTGGTGATTGGCTTTGGTCACCCGGTTTACACCATCGCCGACCCGCGCCACCAGGTGATCAAGAGCGTGGCGAAACAGCTTTCTCAGGAAGGCGGTTCGCTGAAAATGTACAACATCGCCGACCGTCTGGAAGAGGTGATGTGGGAAACGAAAAAGATGTTCCCCAACCTCGACTGGTTCTCGGCAGTCTCTTACAACATGATGGGCGTCCCCACTGAAATGTTCACACCACTGTTCGTTATCGCCCGCGTCACTGGCTGGGCGGCGCACATCATCGAACAGCGTCAGGACAACAAAATTATCCGTCCTTCCGCCAACTATACCGGCCCGGAAGATCGCGTATTTGTCTCGATTGATCAGCGTTGCTAATGCAAAACCTCTAAAGATAAAAAACAGGAAATGTACCCTATGTCTGCACATATTTCGAACGTCCGCCCTGAATTTGACCGTGAAATCGTTGATATCGTTGATTATGTCATGAACTACGAGATCACCTCGAAGGTGGCGTATGACACCGCGCATTATTGCCTGCTTGATACCCTTGGCTGTGGCCTGGAAGCGATGGAATATCCGGCCTGTAAAAAACTGCTGGGGCCGGTTGTACCGGGTACCGTCGTCCCGAACGGTGTGCGCGTACCTGGTACCCAGTTCCAGCTCGATCCGGTGCAGGCGGCGTTTAACATCGGTGCGATGATCCGCTGGCTGGACTTTAACGACACGTGGCTGGCCGCAGAATGGGGTCATCCTTCCGATAACCTCGGCGGTATTCTGGCGACGGCTGACTGGCTGTCGCGCAATGCGGTGGCGGTGGGTAAAGCGCCGTTAACCATGAAAAAAGTGTTAACCGGAATGATTAAAGCCCATGAAATTCAGGGCTGTATCGCGCTGGAAAACTCCTTCAACCGCGTCGGTCTGGATCACGTCCTGCTGGTAAAAGTCGCCTCCACGGCGGTGGTTGCCGAGATGCTTGGCCTGAACCGGGATGAAATTCTCAACGCCGTCTCGCTGGCGTGGGTCGACGGTCAGTCGCTGCGTACCTATCGTCATGCGCCGAATACCGGCACGCGTAAATCCTGGGCGGCTGGCGATGCCACCTCACGTGCTGTACGTCTGGCGCTGATGGCGAAAACCGGTGAAATGGGATATCCATCTGCACTGACGGCGAAAACCTGGGGCTTCTATGATGTCTCTTTCAAAGGCGAATCTTTCCGCTTCCAGCGACCGTACGGTTCGTACGTGATGGAAAACGTGTTGTTTAAAATTTCCTTCCCGGCAGAGTTCCACTCGCAGACCGCGGTAGAAGCGGCGATGACGCTGTACGAGCAGTTACAGGCTGCAGGTAAGACCGCTGCCGATATCGAAAAAGTGACCATTCGTACGCATGAAGCCTGTATCCGCATCATCGATAAAAAAGGCCCGTTGAATAACCCGGCGGATCGTGACCACTGCATCCAGTACATGGTGGCTATCCCGCTACTGTTCGGACGCTTAACGGCGGCAGATTACGAAGACGGCGTGGCGCAGGACAAACGCATTGATGCACTGCGTGAAAAGATTAACTGCTTCGAAGATCCGACCTTTACTGCGGATTACCACGACCCTGAAAAACGCGCCATCGCGAATGCCATCACGCTTGAATTCACCGACGGCTCACGCTTTGAAGAAGTGGTAGTGGAATACCCAATCGGCCACGCGCGCCGTCGTAACGACGGTATGCCGAAGCTGGTCGAGAAGTTCAAAATTAACCTGGCGCGTCAGTTCCCGACCCGTCAGCAGCAGCGCATCCTGGATGTCTCCCTGGACAGAACTCGCCTGGAGCAGATGCCGGTCAATGAGTATATGGACCTTTATGTAATCTAAACCTGCGCGCGGCAAGGCGTAAGTTCAACAGGAGAGCATTATGTCTTATAGCGAGTTTTATCAACGTTCTATTACGCAGCCGGAGTCGTTTTGGGCCGAACAGGCCCAGCGTATTGACTGGCAGCAGCCGTATACGCAGGTGCTGGATCACAGCAACCCGCCGTTTGCCCGCTGGTTTTGCGGCGGCAAGACCAATTTGTGTCATAACGCCATCGACCGCTGGGTGGAGAAACAGCCTGAGGCGCTGGCGCTGATTGCGGTGTCATCGGAAACCGAAGAAGAACGTACCTTTACCTTTCGTCAGCTGTACGACGAAGTGAACGTGGCGGCGGCAATGTTGCTGTCGCTGGGCGTACAGCGTGGCGATCGGGTACTGGTTTATATGCCGATGATCGCCGAGGCGCACATTACGCTGCTGGCCTGCGCGCGCATTGGGGCGATCCATTCGGTGGTGTTCGGTGGCTTTGCCTCGCACAGCGTGGCGGCACGCATCGACGACGCCCAACCGGTGATTATCGTGTCGGCGGATGCCGGCGCGCGCGGCGGTAAAGTCCTGCCGTATAAAAAGCTGCTCGATGATGCGATCGATCAGGCGCAGCATCAGCCGCGTCATGTGGTATTAGTCGATCGCGGTCTGGCGAAAATGGCGCGGGTAGAGGGGCGAGACCTCGACTTTGCCACGCTGCGCCAGCAGCATCTCGGCGCACGGGTACCGGTTGCCTGGCTGGAGTCGAACGAAACGTCCTGCATTCTCTACACCTCCGGGACAACCGGTAAACCGAAAGGCGTCCAGCGCGACGTTGGCGGCTACGCGGTCGCGCTGGCGACCTCGATGGACACCATTTTCGGCGGTAAAGCGGGCGGTGTGTTCTTCTGCGCGTCGGATATCGGCTGGGTTGTTGGGCATTCGTATATCGTGTATGCCCCGCTGCTGGCGGGGATGGCGACAGTGGTTTACGAAGGGTTGCCAACGTATCCAGACTGTGGCGTATGGTGGAAAATTGTTGAGAAGTATCAGGTCAGCCGGATGTTCTCCGCCCCAACCGCCATCCGCGTGCTGAAGAAATTCCCGACCGCGCAAATCCGCAATCACGATCTCTCCTCGCTGGAGGTGCTGTATCTGGCGGGTGAGCCGCTGGATGAACCGACCGCCAGTTGGGTAACGGAAACGTTGGGCGTCCCGGTTATCGACAACTACTGGCAGACTGAATCCGGTTGGCCGATTATGGCGATCGCTCGCGGGCTGGACGACCGCCCGTCGCGGCTGGGCAGCCCAGGCGTGCCGATGTACGGATATAACGTGCAGTTGCTCAATGAGGTGACCGGTGAGCCCTGCGAAGCGAATGAAAAGGGCATGCTGGTGATTGAAGGGCCGCTGCCGCCGGGCTGTATCCAGACTATCTGGGGTGATGACGCGCGGTTTGTGAATACCTACTGGTCGCTGTTTTCTCGTCAGGTGTACGCCACCTTTGACTGGGGTATTCGCGATGCGGACGGCTATTACTTCATCCTTGGTCGTACGGATGATGTCATCAACGTGGCCGGGCATCGGTTGGGGACGCGTGAGATAGAGGAGAGTATTTCCAGCTATCCGAACGTTGCCGAAGTGGCTGTGGTCGGCGTGAAGGACGCGCTAAAGGGGCAGGTAGCGGTCGCGTTTGTCATTCCGAAACAGAGCGACAGCCTTGAAGATCGCGACATCGCACATTCGGAAGAGAAGGCGATTATGGCGCTGGTGGACAGTCAGATTGGTAATTTTGGCCGTCCGGCGCACGTCTGGTTTGTGTCGCAATTGCCGAAAACCCGCTCTGGCAAAATGCTCAGACGGACGATCCAGGCGATCTGTGAAGGCCGCGATCCTGGCGATCTAACGACAATTGACGATCCCGCGTCGTTGCAGCAAATCCGTCAGGCTATCGAAGAGTAACATCGTGTGATGCCCGGTGGCGCAATGCTTACCGGGCCTTTTAGTATCGTAGGCCGGATAAACCACGTGAGTGGTGCATCCGGCAAAGAGGCTTTTACAGCGCGACGCTTTCGCGACGACGCCGCAGGGAAAACGGCCCCGGACCGCTAAGGGTAAATACGGAAATCAGCGTGAAGCTCAGCGCAATAATCCCCAGCACCAGATAAGCTCCCTGGAAACCAATACTCTCATACATTTTCCCGGCCAGAACTGACATGAAAATCATGGCTAACTGTTTGAAGAAACAGAAACACACCAGATAAATCGTGGCCGAGAAACGTACTTCGAACTGGCTGGTGATGTACTTGAAGCAGCCGACGATCAGGAACGGTATCTCAAACATATGCAGCGTTTTGAGAATAACGACCTCCAGTGCAGTGGTGGCGAATGACGAGCCAATAATCCTTACCGACATAATCGTGCCGGCCAGCAGCAGGGCGTTCTTTCCGCCGATTCGGTTCACTATCAGCGGTGCAAAGAACATGATCGAGGCGTTGAGTAATTCTCCCATCGTCGTGACGTAGCCAAACACGCGGGTACCCTGTTCACCGGTGGCAAAGAATGAGGTAAAGAAGTTGGCAAACTGCTGGTCAAACACATCGTAAGTACAGGAAACGCCGACCACATACAGGGAGAGGAACCAAAGTTTCGGCTGTTTAAATAACTCCAGCGCCAGCTTCAGGCTGAATGCCGAGTTATTGGCGCCTACCGCATCCGCGACTTTTGCAGAAGAGGGGGCATCTGTTTTTGAAAATAACAGCAGCAATGCCAGAATGACCGCACAGCCAGAACCTAACCAGAAGACGAATTGGTTATTGATGGTGAACATAATTCCGGCAATCGAGGCGCACAGCGCCCAGCCCACGCAGCCAAACATGCGCGCGCGACCAAATTCAAAGTTGCTTCTGCGGCTGGCTTTTTCAATATAGGCTTCAATCGCTGGGGCACCGGCATTGTAAATAAATCCAAGGTAAATCCCGCCGACAATTGAACCCAGTAAAATATTAACCTGCAATAATGGGCCAAATACGTAAATAAAGAACGGGGCAAACATTACCAGCATGCCGGTAATTACCCACAGCAGATGTTTACGCAGGCCAAGCTTATCGGACAGTAGCCCGAAAATTGGCTGGAACAACAAGGAAAACAGTGAGATACAGGCGAAGATGATGCCGGTATCGCCTTTGCTGATATGGTTTACATCGTGTAACCAGATAGGGAAGAAGGGGAAATACGCACCCATAATAAAAAAGTAAAAGAAGAAGAAAAAGCCAAACATCCAAAAGTTAGTGTTTTTTAAATAATACATAACAGACTTCCTATAAATGCGGGCAGGTATCAACCTGCCCTGCTTATATTATTATTTTTGGCCCCAGACGAACTGGAAGTGGTAGCGTCCGGCGCTCAGCTGGAATTCCGGCGACACGGAAGGACTCCACGAATCATCGCCGCCGACGCCCATATGGAAGCCATCAATATTGAGCCAGGTGCCCGCCTCAGGTTGCAGCAGATGGCGGTGGCTGGTTTCCATCAGTTGCTGCTGGCTAAAGCGGCTGATGTTGAACAGGAAGTCTCCGTGCCACTGGTGCGCACCGTAGTACAGTTCGCGCGTACCGCAGCGCAGACCGTTTTCGCTCGGGAAAACATACGGGGTGTACATCTCATCAAGCGACAGATCCCAGCGATCGAAACAGGCGGCGCCCAGACGGTCCGGGTAGTTCTCATGCGGGCCGAGACCTAACCAGTTCACTCGCTCCGCAACCTGCGCCAGCTGGCAGCTCAGGCCGATGCGGGCCGGATGTGGCGTACTGCTGGCAACGTCGACATCCACCGTTACCTGCATTTCACCATTGCCGTCAATACAGTAGCTTTTTCGGCTGATGAACAGCGTTTCGCCCTGATACTGCCACGCATGTTCGGTGGCGATCAGTACCGCACTGCTCAGCGTATCGGCAGCACAGTGCAGTAACGTTGCTTCAGCCTGATAGTGACCGGCGGCCTTCCAGCGTTCAACCCAGGCGTTAGGGTCGATGCGGGTTGACTCGCTCACGCCGATGTCGTTGTCCAGCGGCGCGCGGGTGAACTGGTCAATAAGCGGGCTTACCAACTGGGCTTCATCGCTAATCCAGTATTGTGTTAGCAGGCCGGACTGGCGATCGAATTGCCAGCGTGTGTTGTTGGCCACCACGGTAAAATTGCTCTCACTAACATCCAGCTGTGGTGCGCTGCTGGCGTGTGATGGACGTACCAGGCTGAGCTTCTCTTCCAGCTTCCACTGTTGCCAGGCGCTGATATGCCCGGCTTCTGACCATGCGGTTGCCTGAGGCTGCTCTACGCGCACCGTCAACCACAGTTCGCCTGCGGTGTCCGGCATCTGAACGTTCGGCAGGGTAATCACCTGGCGGCCCTGTGGGGCGATATCCAGAACGATTTCTCCGGCGGCCAGCGGGTTGCCGTCCAGGGCAATCGACCAGTGCAGAACTTCGTTATCGCTGCGGCGGAACAGATATTCGCTGGTCACTTCAATCTGGCGTTCAGGGCCCGGCAGTAACGTGAACTGGAAAAACTGCTGTTCATGCTTGGCCTCATATAACGCCGGATGCGGAGTGCGATCGGCGAACACCAGCCCGTTCATGCAAAACTGACGATCGTTAGGCGTGTCGCCAAAATCGCCACCGTAGGCTGACCATGCTTTGCCGTTCTCATCATATTTGGTCAGCGACTGATCCACCCAGTCCCAGACAAATCCGCCCTGCAGGCGCGGATACTGACGGAACGCTTGCCAGTATTTGGCGAAGCCGCCAAAGCTGTTGCCCATAGCGTGGGCGTATTCACAAAGGATCAGCGGACGCTGTTCGCCGGGCATCGACAGCCACTTTTTAATCGACCATTTGGGTACTGCGGGGAAGGGCTGATCCTGATCGACGCGGGCGTACATCGGGCAAATAATGTCGGTGGCGGCAGTATCAGCTCCACCGCCCTCGTACTGCACCGGACGTGACGGGTCTTCTGATTTTATCCAGCGGTAGAGCGCGTCGTGATTGACGCCATGGCCGGATTCATTGCCCAGTGACCAGATAATAATGCTCGGGTGGTTGCGATCGCGCTGCACCATGCGCGTGACGCGCTGGCTCATGGCAGGCAACCATGCGGGATCGTCGGTGAGGCGATTCATCGGCACCATGCCGTGGGTTTCAATGTTGGCTTCGTCGACCACATACAGGCCGTAACGATCGCACAGGGTGTACCACAGCGGATGGTTCGGGTAATGGGAACAGCGCACGGCGTTGAAGTTATTCTGCTTCATCAGGATGATGTCCTGCACCATCGTCGCCTCATCCATCACCTGGCCGTTGACCGGATGGTGCTCATGGCGGTTGGTACCGCGAATCAACAGCGGCTTGCCGTTTAACAGCAACAGGCCGTTTTCGATACAAACCTGACGAAAACCAACGTCACAGGCTTCCGCTTCAATCAGTACTCCGCCTGCGGTGTGTAACTGCACAACGGCGCGATACAGATTGGGCGTTTCGGCACTCCATAGCGCCGGTTTTTCGACGTTCAGACGCAGAGTCACCCGGTCATGATAAGCGCCGCGTTCATCAATGATCTCGCTGCCGAGCGGTGAGGTCGTTTCGTGGGTGAGCGTTTCACTTTCCCACAATTGCAGGGTGACGCGTAAATCTTCGTTCTCGTTGCCACCCACTCTGACTTCCGCTTCCAGCGTGGCGCGGCTGAAGTCGTCATTAAAACGGGTATTAATGCGCAGGTCGCGGATTTGCGTAGTGGGCTTATGCAGCAGGGAGACATCGCGAAAAATGCCGCTCATGCGCCACATGTCCTGGTCTTCCAGATAGCTGCCGTCGCTCCAGCGCAGCACCATCACAGCCAGACGGTTTTCGCCGCGCAGCAGATAATCGCTAAGATCAAACTCAGACGGCAGACGGCTATCCTGACCGTAGCCGACCCAGCGACCGTTGCACCACAGATGAAACGCGGAGTTCACGCCGTCAAAAATAATGCGCGTCTGACCTTCCTCTAACCACGCGTCTTCAATATTAAATGTGAGCGAGTAACATCCTGTCGGGTTCTGTGCCGGAACGTACGGGGGATTCACCGGGATTGGGTAGGTGACGTTGGTATAAATTGGCGCATCATAACCGGCCATCTGCCAGTTAGAGGGGACGTTGATGATGTCTGCCTGTGGCAGATCGCTTGTCAGCCAGCTTTCTGGGACAGCCTCCGGCGCGGCAAACCAGGCAAATTGCCACTGGCCATTCAGCGAGCGTAACTGACTCGAACGTTGATTGGTACGTGCATCATCCGCTGAGCGCCAGCTACAGAACGGCGGATGTGCTTCCAGCCGGTTGAGCTGCGTGACGCCGGGATTCTCCCAGTCGCGGCGGGCCAGAACAGCGGAGAGTGAATCTGTGTTCAGGTTCATAACGGTATCCTGTTTGAATTTGTTACTCGCTCACAATTTCAATCAAAATACGAACAAGCGCTCCTTGCTGTAAAGGATGGGGCGTTCAATAAGTGAGCTGACTCACACAATTGTTATGCGTTCACAATTTGGGGGTGAGCTGAGAAACTTGCCGCGCCAGCTGGATCAGTGAATCAGCCAGCGCCTGGGGAGTGGTGGTTTGCGTATCGGGAGGCAGAACCGTTTTGCGCTTGACCAGGGTGACGGGAAGCAGTTGGTTACCCACGCTGGAGCCGCCACGGGGGAGTTGCAATAGCCTGTCGACGCTGGTTTCACCCAGCAACGGAAAATCCTGCCTGATGGTGGTCAGCGGTGGGATGTAACAGGCGCTGTCTTCGGTGTCATCGTAGCCAATTACCGATATATCCACTGCAACCCGCAGACCGAACTCGCTGATTGCCCGCATCGCGCCCAGCGCCATTTGATCGTTAGCGACCAGCATGGCGGTAGGGAGGTTGCCGTTATTCAGCATGTGCATCGTTTGCTGAAAACCAGACATCGCGCTCCAGTCGCCTTCCAGCTCCACAACGGGTTGTAGCTGGTAATGTGCCAGATACTTGTGCCAGCCCGCATGCCGAAGCCTTGCCGAAACGGAAGTGTGCGGCCCGCTCAGCAGGGCGATCCGTTGATGTCCGTGCTGCACCAGATGTTCAACGCCAAGGCGCGCGCCGTCGTCATGAGAGAAAATCACGCTGTTAATTGGCGTCAGGTCAGAGACATCGAGAAACAACACCGGCACCGTACCGCAGGCAGCGGCCACGGCAATGGCATCTTCTTCATCCAGCGGATAATTGATGATAAGCCCGGTTACGCGTTGAGAAAGCAGATTGTGGACCGCGGCTTTACAGGACTCAACGCCGCTGCGCTCGACCATGGCGATCACCACGCTGGCACCGGACTGGTCGGCGCGGGATTTTATGGCAGCAACGATTTGTGAGGGGGCATGCAGAGCTAGGTTTGCCGTCACAACGCCAATCAGTGGCGTCTGTTTGCCAGCCAGCTGCTGTGCAACGCGGTTAGGAATGTAATTGAGTTCCGCCATCGCGGCCTCAACTTTCTGTCGGGTTTTTGCGGAAACGTGGCTGGCCTGGTTCACGACGCGAGAGACGGTCTGGTAAGAGACGCCTGCATGGTCTGCCACATCGTATAGCGTTACCGGTTTCACGTTTATCACCCCTGTCATGACGTTATCTGTGCGCTATGATGCCACAGCGGGACGGTTTTGGGGTATTTGCGCATGGGTTCTGCGAGGCGCATTCCAGGGTTTGAGGATAGTGTGCTGAAGGATTTATCGTCGTTATACCTAACAGAAGAAAAAAGCGAGGACATTGTGAGCGAATCTGCGGCAAAAAATATTCTGTCCATCTACCGACGCCATGCGGATGCTTTTGCCAGCCAGCGCTCGCGCACCTTGTTCGAGAAAAGCTGGCTCGATAAATTTATTTCCGTGATGGGCGGGCAGGGCAGCATTGTGGATATTGGCTGCGGCAACGGTCAGCCGATCGCCGGTTATTTTATCCAGCAAGGTTTTCAGCTTACCGGCGTTGATGGTTCCCCGGCGATGCTGGCGCGGGCCCGAAACACTTTTCCCGCACAGCGCTGGCTGGAACAGGATATGCGCGAGTTGGCACTCAATGAGACTTTCGATGGTCTGATCGCCTGGGACAGCTTTTTCCATTTAACTCAGCAGGACCAGCAAAAGATGTTCCCGATTTTTGACCGCCTCAGCCATCCCGGCAGCGCGCTGATGTTTACCAGCGGTACGGACAACGGCATCGCGATGGGGCAATTTGAAGGTGAGCCGCTGTTTCACGCCAGCCTCGCGCCGGATGAATACCGCGCACTGCTGTCAGCACACGGTTTTGCGGTGGTCGAGATGGTGATGGAAGATCCGCACTGCACCGGGCACACCATCTGGCTGGCGCAAAAAAGAGGCTAATCGCCGCGAAAGGTTTTACGCCATTCAGCCGGGCTAACGCCAAAGTGGGATTTAAAATGCTGGCGCCAGGTGACGGGCGACTGAAAACCAACCTGTTCGGCGATGCGTTCAACGGGTAACTGGCTGGACTCCAGCAACGTCTGGCTACGGCGCAGGCGCTCGGCAATCAACCATTCGGCCACGCTTGACCCTGTGGCCTTCATAAAATGACGGGTGAGGGTGCGACGGCTCATCATCACCCGTTGCGCCAGCTCGTCAAGATTATGCGGTTCATGGAGATGCTGGCGCAAATAGTCGAGCAGGACGTTGATGCGCTGATCTTTGGTATTTTTCGCCACCGGTTGCTCGATAAACTGTGCCTGGCCGCCCTCGCGATGTGGCGGCACAATCATCCGTCTGGCAATCTGATTCGCCACCGTGCTGCCAAAACGCTGGCGGATGACGTACAGGCAGCAATCCAGCGCAGCGGCGGTGCCTGCCGAGGTAATAATACCGTCGTCATCCACGTACAGCGCGTTGATATCCAGATGAGCTGCCGGAAAGCGGGCCTGAAAATCCTGCTCGAACTCCCAGTGCGTAGCCGCCCGTTTGCCATCCAGCAGACCGGCGTAGCCGAGGACAAACGCACCCAGGCATAACCCAACAATCTGCGCGCCGTTTTGTCGCGCACGATTGAGCGCATCAAGCAGGCTTTGTGGTGGCCGATGTGCCGTGGTACCCCACCAGGGGATCACCACGATGTCGGCGGCCTCCACCGCTTCATAGCCGTAGGCTGCGTGAATGGAGAAGCCATCCTGCGAGGAAACGATGCCCGGCTGTTCGGCGCACAGTTGCACCTCAAAACGCTTTTTCGCCGCCACTTTGTCACTGAAAATAATGCACGGCACCGAGAAGTGAAACGGGCTGAAATCTTCCACGGCAACAATGGAGACGTTAAGCGGTTGCATACGAGTCCTCTGTGGAGTTTAAAACGTCAGGGTTTCGCCATCTTCCGGCACGTTAACAAATTGCGCAATCTGGTTGTCGCAGGCGTACTCTTTCAAGGCCGCGCGGGTCAGCAGACAGTGGTTAATCGCCTCCATGTGGGTCGCCACAATTTGTGCTTCGGGCAGCGTGAAGTGGGTTTTTAGCACATCTTCCGCGCCCATGATAATTGGGCCAAACCCGATAACGTGAGCAAAGCCTGCGTTCAGAATGACCACGCCTGGCTGGAAAGTCCGCATGTTGGTTTCCACCTCGTCGCGCCAGATGGTGTCCCCGACCAGATATAGCGTTTTTTCCGCCGGATGCTGGAAGATAACTCCGCAGGCATCGCCCAGACGTTCAGCCATTTGCGGGACGGCGTAAGCGCGATCCGAACCGTGCTGGCCGCCGGTTTTACGCAGGGTGATATCACCAAGCGCAGTGTTTTGCGTCAGTACGGTCAGTTGCGTGAAACCTTGTTCCCGCAGTACCTGCGCATCGCGATCGTTTTGCACATAAATCGGTTTGTCTTTCGGTACGACACGAGCCGCGGATTCATCCCAGTGGTCTTCATGCAGATGGGTCACGATCAGCGCATCAACGTTGAGCAGGGTGTCGATATCGACAGGCAGATCAACGGTCGGGTTGCGGATCTCGGCGCGTGCCGTACCGGCAAAGCCCGGATAAGTACCTTTTGCCGCCAGCATAGGGTCGATCAGAAAGGTTTTGCCACCAAAGGTGATGTGCTGCGTAGCGTTACGGATTTGCGTGATGTTCATGGTGTTTGCTCCACGTGTTGGGTCAGTGGTGTCATCGTAGAGTGTTGTCCAGAAGATGAATGTGGGCAAATGGGCGACTAGCGATGGGATTGGGCCAACTGCGGATTAAAGATGTCGATAATGTAATTAGAATTAAAGTAATTTAATATTTCCTTGGTGGCTCGTTATTTAATAAGCAGCCATTATATCGAACTGAATAAGAATGCTGTTATTTAAATACGGAAAGGTTTATTAAATGCGAAGTTGTGCCGGAAAACATTATTGATATATGTAATGCATAGTGACCAATAAAACAGATCGCGAACCATGAAATAAGAATGCTATCATTCACACCAGACGCGGCAGGCAACTGCTGGCACACGCATTTACCCCGGAGCAACTGATGAACAACGACATTCCGCTAAAATATTATGATATCGCCGACGAGTACGCGACCGAGGCCGCAAAGCCGGTGAGCGACACAGAACGTGACGCGCTGGCGCACTACTTCCAGCAGCTGATCACTCGTTTGATGAACAACGAAGAGATCAGCGAAGAAGCGCAGCAGGAGATGGCTACCGTGGCAGGTGTCGACGCTCAGCGTATCGATGATATTGCGGAGTTCCTCAATCGTTGGGGTAACGAGTAGCCAAAGACATGGCCTGTGTTTTACACTGCGCGCAAATTGAGTAGGTATACTCTACAAGTAATAGGTTTAATCAGGCGGAAACAGCAATGAACGGAACAATCACAACGTGGTTTAAAGATAAAGGCTTTGGATTTATCAAAGATGAAAACGGCGACAACCGCTATTTTCATGTGATTAAGGTTGCTAATCCTGAGCTGATCAAGAAAGACGCGGCGGTGACTTTTGAGCCCACCACCAACAACAAAGGCTTGTCTGCCTACGCGGTAAAAGTCATACCAGACAGCAAGTACATCTATATTGCAGGCGAGCGTCTGAAGCTCACCTCGATCAAGTCATTCCTGGTCTACAGCGAAGAAGTCCCTGTAGAGACCCGTATCGACAAAGAAAATGCTGTGCTGTCTGTCGGCGTGCTGATGAACAGCATCCGACCGAAATCAGACGTCAAGCCTGGTGAAATGCGCACGCTGAAAAAGCTGGCCATCACTACCTTCCAGGGCACGACGCTGATCTTCTCGGAAGATGAAATTGACATCGACGCGACGGTGAAACTGCTTAAAGTCTGAAACCCTTCAGACTGAATAAAAACCGGAACGCTGCTCTTTTCAGGAGCGGGTTTCGGTTTTTATTTGATATGTGTAATTTACGTGATTCAGGTATGTAGTGATAAAATTAGTAGGTAGCAATCCGTTTCTGAATAGGTATATATTATCCGTATTAAATAAATATGATCGCCAACTATTTGCAGATTAGTAGCGCGGTTAACTAATAGTGATTCACCGGTATAACTAATGGGGTAATATAAGTGATTTTTAAAAAAATATGGAAAGCTATATCTTCTGAATATATACCATCGGCCATTTGCTTTTTTCTCCTTGCAAAAATGGATTATGAAATAATATCTATCTGGCCACAGAATGAATCGGTTGATGACAGAATTAAACTTTCTTTACTATTCATTCATTTGGTGATGATTTTAGTGATGTTTACTCCGCTAATTAATCGGTTTTTGTCACGAGTAGACAATGAGAAACTTGAAAAGTTTATAGCTCTTCCGCAGAAAGATAAAAACATCACATACATCGATTATTATGATTTTCTGAGCGGGCTTGCTTTATCAGCATTTTACTTATCTATCTTATTTTTACAATGAAGAGTATTTACGAAGAAGCAGGATGGATAATTTCTGGTATTTATATATTTACAATGTTTGTGTCTTCTATTTCTATTGCTGCATTGTCATTGCTTAGATTTATCTGGTTATTTACAAAGTTTAATAATTATATATATTGGTTTATTGTTTTACTTGCGAGCAGTATGTGTATGGCAGTTATTGGTGCCGCGATGAAAATGGCCTCGTAAAAATGGGTAATGACTCCAACTTATTGATAGTGTTTTATGTTCAGATAATGCCCGATGACTTTGTCATGCAGCTCCACCGATTTTGAGAACGACAGCGACTTCCGTCCCAGCCGTGCCAGGTGCTGCCTCAG
>NZ_JBIMRA010000035.1:0-26839 GCF_043945515.1 Citrobacter freundii complex sp. 2024EL-00216
GTGCTTTTGCCGTTACGCACCACCCCGTCAGTAGCTGAACAGGAGGGACAGCTGATAGAAACAGAAGCCACTGGAGCACCTCAAAAACACCATCATACACTAAATCAGTAAGTTGGCAGCATCACCGCGCTCTGGTTGTAAATGTTTTTTTTGGTCATATATTCAACCCACAGTTCACATCATTTGAGTTATTATCAAGTGCCGTGAAAACAATATCATTGAATGGCTATAGTCAGTCTGCATCTTCTACTGACTTCATCCATTCTCAATTGATAAATGGCAGTTTGTGGACACTTCCACTTGAAGTTGCCTGTTATTTGCTTGTTGGTATAGTTTTAGCAACGGGTAAAAATACCAATTTATTTATTTTAATTCTTATAGCAACATTGTTTTTATCTGTATATACACTAAGTTATGGTGTTCAGCTATCAGTATTATCAATTCCATTTATGCTATTTTCAACCAGAGCTCTAGCATTTTTTATTGGATGCGTAATGGCCATGCATGTAAAAAAATGGAATACTACAAAAATAAAATTATTTTTAGTTTCTTTTTTAGCTATTTATTCGTATAGCAACCAAGGTAGCCCTATTAACTTTATTATATCTTGTTTTGTTTTATGCAGCGTTCTAACGATAATTATTTGCACTTCTATTAATGATAAGATCATATCTGGGAGATTTGATTATTCATATGGTATATATATTTACGCATTCCCGGTGCAACAGGTTGTCATTAACAAGCTACAGTTACCATTTTACCAAGGTCTGATATTAAGTGCTGTTATTGTCATCGCACTTGCAGCTGCTTCTTGGCATTTAGTTGAAAAAAGATTCTTACGCGGTAAGCAAAAAAATGATATACCGAAATGCGAGAGTGCATATTAATTAATTAATACTCAATAATCTAGCTATTTACCGCTATAAATAGACGCGAACAAATTGTACGCGTCTATTTGCAAAATTAGACTAATTCTTAAATGCACCTATTATTTTAACTGAGTACCCAGATGCTATTAAGTCTCCAACCGTATCTGTTAGTTGCAGAATAGCCGCCCCATTTACTCCTATTGCATTTGTAAGCGATACTTTTACTCGCAGTGGCTCACCAGTAAAGCCACCATTAATAACAGTATATCCATTTATTTTTAGAGCAATAGTTCCGGTTGTGGTCTGACCACCATTTATTACACAAGATACAGAAGATACAGAAGATATTAATCCATCATCAATTGTGACCGCATTGTTAATGCTAGTTTCTTGCGCAGTATTTCCACCTTTAAAATTATAGAGTCGAATTGCTGAAAATGCCGGCGCAAATTTATCATATGCAGTCCCCCATCCAACATTATCACAATCTTTTGTCTCTATATCTATAAGTCCAGACACAACGCCAGCAGACCCTGAGTCAAAATATTTTGCTATACCCCGTGCTAAATTGTTATTCCATTTAAATCTATTATGGCTTCCGTAGCTTGCAATTAAAGTCGTGCAATCCTTAAAAGTGCAACCGCTTATCTCGTTATTACTTCCTCCATGAAGAACTACACCAGTCTGAGCTGAAGTTAGCTCAACGTAACGGCTAAAAGAACTGCGCAGGCACGACGCTTGGAGTGGAGGTGTGCATGTGAAACCGATCAATTGTCCAAATTTAGGATCATTTATAGTACTAGTTACTGAATCAATAACATATTCTTCGCCAGAATCTAGCCGTATTTTTATTCCTTGCTCAGGGGTAGGAGCTCCACTATATGTTGGTATGTAGGCTATGCCTGAATCAAATTTGTATATGCGATCATATGCTGACACCCTAGAATAAAAATCAATCAAATCCCTTTCACATATATTATTTTTTATGATCGCATCATCAACATCAACTAACTCTATTGCAGTTTTGCAGGAAATTGTTTTAGTTCCTACCGCAGAGAAATTAAGTGGATTATAAGCACTATCAGATGGGGCCTTTGATGCTGAAAAACCTATAAAACTATTAAATATAGAAGTGCCAACAATTTGAACATTAGTGCTATTGTTTACCACGCAAATGCCTTTCTGCGTATTAGAAATAATACCACCAATAATACTAGCTCTTTCATTTGAGTTAATAGTTTCAAACTCAACTCCGTAGAGACCGATCCACTTCATTAGTGGATTTGTTATTAGGGCAGATTTCACACCAGTACCACCAACACCAGATTGTACCTGACAGTTCTCCATAACTGGACTTTCAACATGATAATCATCGATATTAACATGAATAATTCCCCACGCCTTTACATCTCTAACGTTGGGCCTAATGCTATGACAAAGCCCTGTGCAATTCATATATTCAATACCTGTATCACCATCAGCAACGGGATCAGTACCGCCATTGAATTTGTCTAGTTTGGCACCAATGATAAAGGCATCAGATACTCTTGGGTTTGAGCACCCATCAAACACTATTATCCCACGATATTTATCAGCAAATATAAAATTAACGTCTATGGTAATAGTTGCCCCGTTACGAAACTCAACTACCGGATTTTTTTTATCTTTTACTAAAATGTGCGTACTGACAAATACATTACCAGGAATGATGATGTCACCACCAGTATCACTGATGGCATTGGTAATGGCGGCAGTATCATCCGTGATACCATCACATAAAGCCCCCCATCCACGGATATCACCGTCATCTCGCCATCTTGCAATCTTGCAATCTGAAGTTCAGGGTATTTTGTAGCTCCATCAGGATCAGATATTTGTTTCCTTAGCACATCACTAACATCCACAGCTAACCATTTACCGCTGCCAATGCCTCCAGAGGAATCTGGAGTTGAGCCAGAGGGTACCGTCTTAGGTAGAGTAGTAAGATCATCCCAGCGATACCATGCGTCTGTTGTCTCATCCTGGATGATGTCGCCAGCAGAATTAATAACTGCCCCGCCCTGAAATGTACCGACAGGATTAAAACCGAGGTTAGCGAGCGCTGTTTTATAACGCTGTTCCATCCCGTACCAGGTTAGGCGCGGTACGCCAAAACGGTCAGCATTCGTTTCATTGACCAAGTCATTCACAAGGTGATCAAAATTTTGTGCGTTATCATACAAATCTTTTGCAGCAGCAGACCCTAGCGGATTGCCAGTGTTGTAGGTCGTCATATGAGCCTCATAAACGAAAAAACCCGCCGAAGCGGGTTTATAGAAGGTGATTTATTTATGCAACATTACCTGGATATATAGCGTTATCGTACTGATAGAAAGAATCGCGATATTCTTTTGCCGTTACCTGACAGGTTCCATCAGATTGTGGGGCTATCTCTGAAATTAATGCGCTATATCCAACGCGGGATGATTCACAGAAAATCAGCCGCGGGGCTTCAATGGATGGGTCGTTTAGTATAATTCTGCTGAATTCGGCTTGTTCTGTTACTGATAGTTCATATTCATTTACCTTAGTAACTACCAGCAAATCTGAAGCAGAACCATCCTGATAGCGTATTAATGCGCGTGGGTTGTTAAATGTCCAGTCAAGTGGCTCTGACACAGTTACAGTCGTTACACCGTTATTTGTGCTCATAGCCTCAATCAACGTGCTTATTGTTTTGCTACCAGGAATATCATCAGTGAAGATTATCCTGTCGCCAACGTTATAGCAGAGAGCATCCATTTCCGTTGTAGTCGTGTGAGTAAGACGTTGCTGTCGATACTCATCGGTCTTCGCATACCTATCTGATAAGCGCGGTCCTGATCAAGAATACCATCAAGCGTATAGTCCTCAATCTTTACCGGAGTTGGGTTATCTGATGTCCTGCACTGCACCGTCTCTTCAGCCCATGTGGTGCCGTTGATATATGTAACATCAACACCATCATAGTCATCTGCTGACGGAGCAACGAAAGCCGTCTGAAGCGGATCAGTCATCTCCTGTGGGCTGATTATTCCTGTCCACGTTTTCACGCCTTCCCTTGCTACAGATGCCAGACCATCGGTAAGAATGAAGTAACTTTTTCCTGCATTTGTCACCTTCTGAAGCATCTCCAGCGCAGAAACAGAATCCGTGGTGGCAAAGTCAAAAAATTCGCTGCCAGGAGTCCAGTAAGTAGTTTCTAGTGAGTCAATAGCTTCACGGTCCATCGCCAGACCCAACTCATTACCTATATGATACAGAGCACCAGAAATGCTCCTTGACACACCAGAATCATAAACTCGCGTGGCTACAACGTTTACGCGGCGATCTGACTGAGCAGCCAGTTTACCGCACGTTTCCACCGTAACCGCCATTGAGGTGACGCCAGAATAAGATGCCGGTCGAGACAACAAACGTCCTCGTAATGACTCCCAGTACATATTATCACGACTGTTATCCTGACCCTGCTCGTTCGTGCGGCGAGCTCTGACCTCTACCAGCGCAGGCGCATCCAGCGTGACTCGTTCGGTGAATCCCAGTCCATTGATATTCTGGAGGTAGTACGATCCGGTTTTACTTATCCACCCTGCGCCTGAACTATATGGCCGGTACTGAATCTCCCACGTCACCTCACGGTTTTGCTTGTTCCTTTTTTGTTGTACCCACAAATTCCGTTTGGGAAGAAGAAATTTACTTCTAACATATCAACAACTTCATTTTCTGGGCACGCCAGAAAAGGCCTCATCCAACTATCGTTCTCATTTAAACCGTTGGCTTCAAAATCAAGAACTGTACGCGGTGAAAATCCAGGCCATGACGGATCAACGCTGCCATCAATAACCCGCTCCAGAATTACCATCTATATCAAGAATCTTATATTCGCTTCCGGAATGGGAAACAGATAGCCTGACATAATCCTCAGGAATCCCGGTGAACGGAGTCCCGGTAGCGCTATCGTAAGCCAGGGTTATTGATGCGGTAATCACATCTTCGCCGACTGGCTCAGAGTGAGGTATAAAATCAGCAATGAATAGTTGGTAATCAATGCTGTTGTACCAGAGAGTTACAGGCATCCCAATATAAGGAGCTATTTCCTCAAGCGTGTCACTGGTAATTCTGCTGTAAGCACCATCATTAGTTACCACATAGGAATCAGGAACAATTAACTCAACAATTGCACCAACAGTCCATGTATCTGGAAGGTCATTTGTTGTTCCATCTCCATCATCCGTGCTCAGCCCATTAAATGTTATTGTCGGTCCGGAAACGGTTAGCGAATTAGCAACAACATCTTACGTGTCCGGCGCGGTTTGCGCCATATCAAGACCAGAACCAGATGCGGTTCCCCCAACCTCTGCGGAATTGAACCAGTTTTCTGATCGTTGATCCCCACTAACGTTTTGCCTGGGTTGATACACTGTGTAGTTAAACCCATCACCAAGAGAGGCAATTGGGGTTGATCCTACACGAATATCGCCATCCCCAAATGAAAAACGCCCTCTCCCCATAACAACGAACATTTCAACTGTCATTACCGTTGGATCATCAACTGAGAATCTTGTTACAGGCTGCACTGCATAGTCAGGATAAATACAGCTTCGTCCAAATAACTCACGCATCGGATCGCCCAATTTTGCGTTATTCGCTTTAGCAGGATTTACATCAAGAGGGTTTCCCGTTCCTGATGAATAACCGCCAAGGTCACCAACACCAGGAGCAAAGAAAAGAGCATACGCGACTACAGCCGGTTTAAGTGGAGAACTATGTATGAGCGGACAAATCCAACGATTTCTTACTCCAGATGACCTCTATCAATTAACTGGTTATCATCGCCCTTGCTTACAGTGTAAAGCTCTGAGGGATAGTGGAGTATTTTTTATCCCACGTAAGGACGGCAGACCAGGAACAACATGGGATCATGTATCAAACCCGGTTGGCCTTAAGTTGATAGTGAGCAATCCAGAGGAAGAAGAACCAAACTTTAAGGATATGTAATGTCTAGAGCTCGCAAAAACCCTGAGGATAACTGGATGCCTCCCCGCGTTCGCCGGGGAAAATCTGCTTATGAGTTTCGCACAACAGATGGTCGTACCATCAGGTTGTGCAATCCTAATCTAACAAAATCGCAGGTATGGGCAGCTTACGAAAACTTCATAAACGATTTAAAGGTTGGTACGAACTTCAACGCACTTTGTGAAGAGTTCTTTAATTCCGGCGATTTCCACGAGTTAGCAACTGAAACACGTAAAGACTACAGAAAATACGGTTCAAAGGTAAATGTTGTCTTCGGGAAAATGAAGCCGGATAACATCAAGCCAGAGCACATCAAAAAATATATGGATAAACGAGGTATTAAGAGCAGAGTTCAGGCAAACCGCGAGAAAGCATTTATGTCCAGGGTGTTTCGGTGGGCATACGAACGAGGAAAGGTGAAGATGAATCCTTGCCAGGGCGTAAAGCAATTTAAAGAGCAGGCTCGGACCCGTTATATTAGCGACAGGGAATATGATGCACTTTATAGCGTTGCTTCTATTCCCGTAAAAGTTGCAATGGAGTTGGCATATCTATGTTGCGCCCGCCAGGGAGACATTCTTGACCTCAAAAAGAGTCAATTATTGAGCGAAGGAATTTTAATTCAGCAGAGTAAAACCGCAGTTAGCCAGATCAAGGCCTGGACAAAACGTCTGGAGGATGCCGTTAATCTTGCTGACAGCATTCCTCTTAACAGCGGGATGGTAAGTATTTTTGTCATCCACCAGCCATCAGGTCTGCGATACACACGCGATGCTTTTAATGCGCAATGGATGAAGACTAAAAAACTTGCTGCTGAAAAATATCCAGACATCGATTTCCAGTTCACTTTCCATGATCTAAAAGCCAAAGGAATTTCTGATCTTGAAGGTACGCTTAGTGAGAAGCAGGAAATTTCAGGTCATAAAAACGCCTCGCAAACAGCGAGATATAATCGAAGAATTTCAGTTGTTCCGGTCGTCGGGGGGCAGTAATGCCCTCTTTTTTATGGCGAAGCTGAATGGCGAAACAATGGTGAATATGGAGCACAAAAACAAAAAAACCACCCGTAGGTGGTTTCACGACACTGCTTATTGCTTTGATTATTCTATTCTTTCCCATGGTACCCGGAGTGGGACTTGAACCCACACAGCGCGAACGCCGAGGGATTTTAAATCCCTTGTGTCTACCGATTCCACCATCCGGGCTCGGGAAGAAATTGGAGGCGCGTTCCGGAGTCGAACCGGACTAGACGGATTTGCAATCCGCTACATAACCGCTTTGCTAACGCGCCGAAATCTTCTGGCTTTACAGCCGACATCCGCTATTGCCGATGTCTTAAATTTGGAGCGGGAAACGAGACTCGAACTCGCGACCCCGACCTTGGCAAGGTCGTGCTCTACCAACTGAGCTATTCCCGCATCACCAAGTAACTTTGTTAATCACTTGATTTTGTTATCGTCTGGCAATCAGTGCTGCCGTTCGATGCGTTGCATTCTACTTACCTGACGCAATGAGTCAACGATATTTTTCACCACTGACGATCGTTTGCTGAAATTTGCGTCGAAACGATCACTGATCAAGCAAATCTCCACGTGCAGCGCTCAAATACTGGAACATTGACCACAAAGTCAGTATCGCGGCGACGAAGAAAAGTGCGATCCCAGCATACTCTACCCAGATATTTGGACGCCACAGCAGCCAGGCCAGCGCGGCCATTTGCGAAGTGGTTTTCACTTTACCGATCCAGGATACGGCTACGCTGCTGCGTTTACCCAGTTCGGCCATCCATTCACGCAGTGCAGAGATGATAATTTCACGCGCAATCATTGTTGCGGCAGGAAGCGTCACCCACCAGCTGTGGTAATGCTCTGTCACCAGGACCATCGCGATTGCCACCAGCACTTTATCAGCGACCGGATCGAGGAAGGCGCCAAAACGCGTGCTTTGGTTCCAGCGGCGCGCCAGAAAACCGTCAAACCAGTCAGTGACCGCTGCGATACAGAAGATCAGCGCACAAACAAAGGGAGCCCAGGTGAATGGCAGGTAAAAAGCCAATACAAAGAATGGGATCAGGATGACGCGAAACAGCGTGAGCAACGTAGGGATATTAAATTGCATATGACGGATAACTATCTGTTGTCAGTGAAATTACCCCTATGTTGCTACAGAGGGCCTAATGTTTCAACGAGTAGAAGATCTTTTCTGCCAGAGCTTGCGAAATACCCGGCACTTTTGCAATTTCTTCGATACTTGCGTTACGAAGGCCTTGCAAACCTCCCATATATTTCAACAACATCTGGCGACGCTTTGGCCCGACACCTTCGATGGTCTCAAGCGTGCTGGTGCTTTTCACCTTCGCCCGCTTTTTACGATGCCCGCTAATCGCATGATCGTGAGATTCATCGCGGATATGCTGGATAACGTGCAATGCAGGCGAATCCGGCGGCAGGCTAAAGCCCTCACCTTCCGGCTCAAAGAACAGCGTTTCCAGCCCTGCTTTACGATCGGCCCCTTTTGCCACCCCCAGCAAGAGTGGGTGCTGTTTGTCCCAGGGAACATCCAGCTCAGCAAAAACGGCTTTCGCCTGCCCTAACTGACCTTTACCGCCGTCGATCAATATGACGTCCGGAATCTTACTTTCTTCAATCGCCTTACCATAACGCCGACGCAAAACCTGATTCATCGCCGCATAATCATCACCCGGCGTAATGCCGGTAATATTGTAACGCCGATATTCTGCGCGCAGCGGGCCATTGGCATCAAAGACCACGCAGGAGGCTACCGTCTGCTCACCCATCGTATGGCTGATGTCGAAGCATTCCATACGCTTCACCGCAGGTAACTTCAATACCGATGCCAGCGCCGTCAGACGTTGCGTAATCGTCGACTGCTGAGAAAGTTTTGTGGTGAGCGCCACTGCCGCGTTGGTCCGCGCCAGCTTGAGATAACGTGCGCGATCTCCTCGCGGTTTCGTCTGCACGTTAATCTTCCTGCCGGCCAGTTCAGACAGAGAGTCTGCCAGCAGGGTTTTATCGCTAAGATTAAAATCGAGCAGGATCTCCCCGGGTAAGGTACGCATCTGGCTCCCCTGCAGATAAAACTGCCCGACAAAGGTTTCGACGACCTCGCCGAGTTCCGTGCCACCGGGTACTTTCGGGAAATAGCTGCGGCTGCCCAGCACTTTACCCTGGCGAATAAACAGAACATGTACACAGGCCATACCTGCGTCAAACGCCACGCCAATGACGTCCAGATCGTCTCCGGTATTAGAGACAAACTGTTTTTCTGTCACGCGACGTACGGCCTGAATTTGGTCACGAATGCGCGCAGCCTCTTCAAACTCGAGATTTTGGCTGGCCTTTTCCATGCGGGCGATCAGCTGCGTTAATACCTGATCGTCTTTTCCGGACAGGAACAGACGAACATACTCGACCTGCTGAGCATACTCTTCCTCACTCACCAGACCCGCGACACACGGACCGAGACAGCGGCCAATCTGATATTGCAGACAAGGCCGAGAACGGTTGCGATAAACGCTGTTTTCGCACTGGCGGATAGGGAATATTTTCTGCAACAGCGCCAGCGTTTCACGCACCGCATAACCGTTCGGGAACGGTCCAAAGTACTCGCCTTTGGCATGCTTTGCCCCGCGATGCATCGCCAGACGCGGGTGGGTATCGCCGCTAAGGAATATAAAAGGGTAGGATTTATCATCGCGCAGCAATACGTTATAGCGCGGCTGATACAGTTTGATGTAGTTGTGCTCAAGCAATAACGCTTCGGTTTCAGTGTGCGTTACCGTGACATCAATCTGCTGGATTTGCGTGACCAGCGCTTCGGTCTTGCGTGACGCAAGATTACTACGGAAGTAGCTGGAAAGCCTTTTTTTCAGGTCTTTCGCTTTCCCGACATAGATAACCGTCCCGGCGGTATCATACATACGATAGACGCCGGGCTGACTGGTCACGGTTTTCAGGAACGCTTTGGCATCAAACTCGGTCACTGGCTTGTTAATGTCTCCGCATTACACAGGCCATGGCGAATTGCCAGGTGAGTCAGCTCTACATCGCCATGAATGTTTAATTTACTGAACATTCGATAGCGATAGCTGTTCACCGTTTTAGGACTAAGATTCAGTTGCTCTGAGATCTCATTGACCTTCTGACCTTTGGTGATCATCAGCATAATCTGCAACTCGCGTTCAGACAAACTGGCAAACGGGGTTTCCGTTTTCTCAGGCTCAATCTGGCTGAGCGCCATTTGCTGAGCGATATCGGAGGCAATATAACGCTGCCCGGAATAAACCGAACGAATCGCACTCACTACTTCCTGGGGGGCGGCGCCTTTGCTGAGATACCCTGCGGCACCTGCCTGCATAACTTTTGCAGGTAATGGGTTTTCGGTGTGTACCGTCAGCATGATCACTTTAATGTCTGCCGTGGAACGCGCAATTTTGCGGGTTGCTTCCAGACCGCCAATACCGGGCATATTCATATCCATCAGCACAACGTCAACGGAATTTGAGCGGCACCATTTTACCGCATCTTCACCGCAGCACGCTTCGCCGACAACTTTTATGCCTTTTATATCTTCCAGAATGCGTCGTATCCCTGCGCGCACCAGTTCGTGGTCATCAACAAGAAAAACGTTGATCAAAGGAATATCTCCAGAATAGGGATAACGCTACCGATAGTTAATCGGCCCTATGTTAACGGGTTTTATCTCAACTTTGAAATGTAAAAAACGCCCGACTTTCGATTTTGCTCTCGTTTTTGGAAATTAGATTGTACGACGAGTGGAAACTTTCAGTCCTGACAGCCTTCTGCCACGGTTATATCTGCATAGCTGTTTCAGAATAGTGACAAAAAATTCATATTCCCCCGCTGAATGCAAAATAGGCAGTCAAAGTTGTAACAATAATTAACGAGGAAAATACTCGAAATAAACAACATGTGGAGAAAATATATGCACTGCAACATGTTGTTTATTTTAATGTCCACAACATTGGTCCGCGCAAAAAACAACCACAGATATTTTTAGCCTCGCTTATGGTATACTCCGCCGCCTTAAGATTTGACATCGCACTTTTTCATTGAAACATAACGAGGAAAATAAATGAGTACGCCTGACTTTTCCACTGCTGAGAATAACCAGGAACTGGCCAATGAAGTCACCTGCCTGAAAGCCATGTTAACGCTGATGCTGCAGGCAATGGGTCAAGCCGATGCAGGCCGCGTGATTCTTAAAATGGAAAAACAGCTCGCGCTGATTGAAGATCAATCACAGGCGGCGGTATTTTCCAACACGGTTAAGCAAATTAAACAAGCTTACCGCCAGTAAAAAGAAACCGGCTGATAGCAATGCTCTCAGCCGGTTTTGCGTCTGACACTCAGAACGATAATTTACTCAGATAAGCCCGGTTGCCGCGGCATAGCAGGCTATCTGCGTTTTGTTTGGTGCATTGAATTTCTTTTGCATATTCTTCTGGTGGAAGTTCACGGTATTTTCAGAAATAGACAGAATGATGGCTATCTCTGAAGAGGTCTTCCCCTCCGCCGTCCATTTCAATATTTCCTTTTCCCGCTTGCTAAAGCGCATCTCTGGCGCCATGACCATGTCATCTTCCAGCCGCGTCAGTACAGACAGGCTTTCCCGTACCAGAAGCTGCATCCTGAGCTCCACTTCATCATTCGCAAAACGACTATTACGGATACTTGCGCGCGATACCGATAAAAAACCCAACGCCCGATTAGGCAACATTAAGCATTGCGTCATCCCTTTGCGTAAACCGTGATTGCGTGCTGCGTCCCACAAAGGTTGCGCATCGCGAAACAGAGTATCGTTCCAGGGTAAATGCCCCTGACTGAAGTTTTCAGGTTTCAGCACCGGATCAATGGCGAAATAATTTTCGGACTGATAATGCGCCACCCATGCTTTGGGATAGGTCGTATGAAGAGACGTTTTAGGTCGGGTAAAAGGTACCGGATGACGAACACAGAGCGCGTAAAAATCGAACTCTAAGTGCTGCGTCTGTTGTTGTAATTCCGTATAGACATCCTCTGCCGTCGCCATTTCCTGAAAGCGTAACAGCATGCTCCGTCGCCAGGTGAAGAAATCATGATCCTGCATACTAAGTGGTAATGCCCCTGAGATTGATAATCATCCAAACATATGAAACAAGCTAACACATAAATGTATTTTATATATGCAAATTATCGGACAAATGAAGAATTACTTGAGTATTACTCAACAGTGGAAGGAAGTAACAGATTCAAGCATTAATAATAAAGCAATAATTATAAATAGTTATGCGAACAGCACTCGCCAGAAACAATTCCGACGAGTGCTATATGCACTATTTATTGCATCAAAAACTTCTCAAGAAACTGACGGGTACGCGGCTGCTGCGGATGCGTGAATAAGGATTTTGCTGGTCCCTGCTCCACTATCCGTCCTTGATCCATAAATATCGCTCTATCGGCAACATCGCGAGCGAAGCTCATTTCATGCGTCACAATTACCATGGTGCGTTTTTCCTGCGCCAGTTGGCGAATGGTATTCAGCACCTCGCCAACCAGTTCAGGGTCAAGCGCTGAGGTAGGTTCATCAAATAAAATAACCTCAGGTCGCATCGCCAGTGCCCGGGCAATCGCCACACGCTGCTGCTGCCCACCGGACAGACGGCGCGGATAGCTGGTTTCTTTTCCCGCCAGCCCGACTTTTGCCAGCAGTTCGCGCGCACGGGCTGTCGCTTCGGCTTTCGGTTCGCCTTTGACAATCACCGGCCCTTCAATAATATTTTCCAGCACCGTCCGATGCGGGAACAAATTAAAGTTCTGGAACACAAAACCTACGTGCTGGCGCAACTGGCGAATCAGCCCTTTCTGCTGAGTTAACGACCGCGCGGTATCAATGGTTATCTCACCCACTTTAATGGTGCCCGCCTCCGGTTGCTCCAGCAAATTAATGCTCCGCAGCAGCGTGGTCTTTCCCGAACCGCTCGGTCCGATAATCGCTACTACTTCACCAGGTTTGACGTCAAGATCGATCCCATGCAGCACCGTTTGCCCATGAAATTTTTTGACCAGGTTTCTGACTTCGATAGCACTCATTTCGGCTCTCTCTCCTGGCGGTTCAGTTGTTCTTCAAAATAGTTCTGCAGCGCAGAAAGCACCGTCGCCATCACCCAGTAAATCAACGAGGCCGCCAGATACATCGTAAAGACTTCCAGCGTACGCGAGGTAATCAGCTGCGCCTGACGGAACAGTTCCGGAACCTGAATAGTGGCGGCCAAAGAGGTATCTTTCACCAGACTGATAAAGCTGTTGCTCAGCGGCGGCAACGCAACGCGCGCAGCCTGCGGCAGGATTGCCCGGCGCATGGTCTGCCAGCGCGTCATACCAATACTGGCGCCTGCCTCCCACTGCCCTTTATCGATGGAAGAGATTGCCGCACGCAGGGTTTCCGCAGCGTAGGCCGCCGTATTCAGCGACAAGCCAATCATCGCCGCCGGGATGGGATCAAGCTCAATACCAAACTGCGGCAGACCGTAATAGATCATGAACAGCTGGGCAATTAGCGGTGTTCCGCGAAAAATAGAGATATAAAAACGCGCCAGCCAGCGCACAGGCAACAGCGGCGACAGACGCATCAACGCCAGGATAAACCCCAGCACGAGGCCAAAAAACATCCCGCCGATACTCAGTTGCAGCGTAAAAACCGCGCCTTTGAGCAGATACGGCAGAGAATCAATTACCAGTTGGATACTTTCATGCATTAGCGTTTTTCGACCTGGTTGTTACACGTGAGGATGGTAGGCAAACAGTGCAGGTGCCCCACCGGTATGAATAAAGAGGATTGGTCCTTCGTCTTTAAAGCGCTTCTGGCTGATGCCGTCAATCAAACCCGCCATCGCCTTACCGGTATACACCGGATCCAACAAAATGCCTTCCAGGCGCGCCAGCAGTTTTACCGCCTCCATGCCTTCTTCGTTTGGCGTACCGTAGCCCGGCGCAAAATAATCGTCCCATAACAAGATATCCGCCGAGGCCGTCAGTTCCAGTTCACGGGCAATATCCTGCTGCAACGTTACTACTTTGGGCTTTTGATCGGCGACGCTGCGCGAGACGGTCACGCCGATCAGCTCGACGTCTGGCATCAGTTGTTCCAGGCCCACGGCCAGCCCGGCGTGCGTTCCCGCGCTGCCCGATGCCACCACAACGGAAGAAAGCGCAACGGCCCCTTCACACTGCTGGGCAATTTCCAGCGCGCTTTCCACATAACCCAATGCGCCCAGGGCGTTAGAACCGCCAACGGGGATCACATACGGGCGGAAGCCCTGTGCTTCAATGCGCGTCGCCAGTTCCTGAAGCTGCGCATTCGGGTCGGTCAGCGCATCGCACATTTCGATCTGCGTATTAAACAGGTCCAGCAGCAGACGGTTGCCATTGGTGAGATAGTTTTCCGCCGTGGTACCAATCGGATTTTCCAACAGCGCCACGCAGTGCAGGCCAAGCTTAGCCGCTACCGCCGCCGTCTGTCGAACATGGTTAGACTGGATGGCACCCGCGGTTATCAGCGTATCAGCGCCTTCACGAAGTGCGTCTGCGGCCAGGAATTCCAGCTTACGCAGCTTATTGCCACCCATGGCCATCGGCGTGACGTCATCGCGTTTGATGAAAATATCGCGCCCTAGGTAGTCGGAGAAGCGTGGAAGATATTCGAGCGGCGTTGGCGCGCCAATAAATTCCAGACGTGGAAAGCGCGTTAAATTATGCAGCGGCATACAGCCTCCGGTATTCGTTGTTGTGATGTTCTTTTTATTATGCACGTTCAGGCGCAATGAAATAAAAAAAGGCGCTGTTAAAGGCGCCTTTTTTATCCGGATGACGATTATTTCGTCACATCCGCCCCAAACCATTTTTCAGACAGGGCTTTCAGCGTACCGTCTTTCTGCATTTCAGCAATGGCCGCATCAACCGCTTTCAGCAGATCTTCATTGCCTTTGCGCAGCGCCACACCGGACTCCTGGCGGGAGAATGCTTCACCGGTCACAGCCAGCGTATCCTTGGTTTTCTTGACCAGATCCAGCGCTGCCAGACGGTCAACCAGAATGGCGTCGATACGGCCTACACGCAGATCCTGGTATTTGGTCGGGTCATCATCATAGGTACGAATATCCACGCCCTGCACGTTCTGGCGCAGCCACTCTTCATAGTTGGTGCCCAGACCAACGCCGACTTTTTTACCTTTCAGATCGGCAGCGGTCTTAATAACGCCTTCATTGCCTTTTTTCACCAGCGCCTGAATACCAGAAACCGTATACGGGGTAGAGAAATCGTATTTTTTCTTACGTTCGTCAGAGATAGTCACCTGGTTGATGACCACGTCAATGCGCTTAGAATCAAGAGAGGCCAGCATACCGTCCCACTTGGTCGGCTTCAGGTTAGCTTTCACCCCAAGGTGCTTGGCCAGTTCCTCAGCGAACTCTACTTCGAAACCGGTCAGCTTGCCGTCGTCACCCTGAAAACTAAACGGGGGATAGGTCCCTTCCAGGCCCACCAGCAGCGTGCCGCGCTCTTTAACTTTATTTAACAGACCTTCATCTGCATAAGTCTTTACGCTCATTCCGGCGACAAGTGCAACAGCCATTACACCCATCAGAGCCTGACGTCCCAGAAGTGCTAATTTCATAGTTACCCCGAATATTGTCATTAGTGACTATCATTTATGACTACAGTGTAAAGCGTTTACTGTGTTCCACAAACACGACTCTGTTACACCTTATTCGTTTTTAATATATATCAGAACTGGCTGTCCAGGAGGATTTCTGCATATGCCCTATATGCGTATGGGCTTTAAACTGCTCATACTTACGTAAGGCGATGCGGTAATTGTTGGTGCTGGTTTCCGGCAGCCACGGGGCAAGGTTTTCGTCGAGGAACCCTTCCTGCAGCAGGTCATGAGAGATATTTTGTTCGGTCAGGTGATTCCCGAGGCGACGCAGGCGGACAACGTATTCACGTACCGTGCCGTGACTCATTTCGGTCTGCTCAAATAAAAACTGTTTAAAACCGATAATGTCGAAAAAGTCGCTCTGCTCTTTGCAATGCAAATCACCGCAAAAACGACACAGTGCCACCCACTCTTTTTTCTCCTGCTCCCACTCGGCTTCATCCAACAAAGTGTCCAGTCGAGCAATGGCGATTTTATTCACAATTTGCCCGCGACGAACCAGCGTGATCCGGTCGAGCAACTTAAAGCAATGGGCGCAATGCGTCTGGCTGTGTTTGAAATCTTTGAGGTAGCGGCTTAGAGGCCGTCTTTTTGATTGCTGCACCGTCATGAGAACTCCTGGTAGTCAATTCGTAATGCGGCATTGTTCAGGGGTAATGATGTACCCCTATAGCTTACCCAGCTTGGTGCGTAGACGTTTGATGGCCTGACTGTGCAACTGGCTGACCCGTGATTCCCCGACTTCCAGTACCGCGCCAATCTCTTTCAGATTCAGCTCTTCCTGGTAGTACAGCGTTAACACCAGCTTTTCGCGCTCCGGCAACGCCTCGATCGCGTCCATCACGCGCTGGCGGAGGTTACCCTCAAGAAGCTGTTGTAACGGGTTTTCCTGCTGATGTTCTTCCGTCACCAGCTCAATACTATCGCCATGCTCTTCCCGCCACTCGTCATAAGAGAAGAGCTGGCTATTATTGGTATCGAGCAACATCTGACGATACTCTTGCACAGGAATAGCCAGACGCGCCGCCACCTCGGTTTCCGTCGCGTTGCGCCCTAATTCCTGCTCCAGTTGTCCCATCGCCTGTGCCACTTCGCGAGCATTGCGCCGAACGCTACGCGGCACCCAATCCCGGCTACGTAGTTCGTCCAGCATAGCTCCACGAATACGCTGCACTGCGTAAGTGGTAAATGCCGTTCCTTGCAAAGCGTCATATCGGTCAACGGCATTCAATAACCCGATGCCGCCCGCTTGTAGCAGGTCATCCAGTTCTACGCTCGCCGGCAAACGCACCTGAAGGCGCAATGCTTCGTGACGCACCAACGGTACATAACGCTGCCACAGCGAGTGTTTATCCATTACACCTTCAGCGGTATACAGTGAATTCACGATAAACAGCCCTGCGTTAAATGAGTTATCGGCATGATTATCCGTTTCTGCAGGGGTTTTAATCGGGTGAATAGTGGGTGAAATGGGGGGTTATTTAGGGGTTACGGGTAAAGCTAAATATAAAAAACCCCGCCGGAGCGGGGTTTGCGCGATAAGCGTAAATTAACGCAGCAGAGACAGAACGTTCTGCGTGGTCTGGTTAGCCTGCGCCAGAACAGAAGTACCCGCCTGTTGCAGGATCTGAGCACGAGACATGTTAGACACTTCGGTCGCGTAATCAGCGTCTTCGATACGGCTACGAGCAGAAGACAGGTTGTTTACGGTGTTACCCAGGTTGGTGATGGTAGAATCGAAACGGTTCTGCACCGCACCCAGGTCAGAACGCAGCGCATCAACCTGCGCCAGCGCTTTATCCAGGGCTTTCAGAGGGTCGGTCGTTTTATCTGACTTAGTTTCAGAGTCAATGCTAATTTTTCCAGAAGCATCTTTATAGGCAAGAGAGCCTGCACCGTCTGATATATTACCATTTTCAAACTCGTAATATGTTTCAGTTGTCTTTTTAGCAGTCGTTAAGGCTCCATTCTTATCTAGCTGAACAGTGTTTGCCCCTTGTTTGATTTTATCGGTAGCAGTTGCATCATAATTATATGTAGTTCCGCTCAACGCAATATCAAATTTAGAAGTGCTCTTATCCAAGACTGACTGCATCTTTTCTGCACTAATGGTGGCATCAGTTACTTTGAATTTTTTACCAGCGCCACCATCTGTCGATAAAACAACCCCATTTTCAGTTTTAATTGATACTGCAACTGGCGCACCAGCGTTAGCATTCACCTGAAGCTTATCAAGAGTTGCGGGTACAGGGGTGCCTGAACCTGTTTGAGTTAAGTTGCCAACACTATCAATAAACAGGTCTTTGCCATCTTCAGTTTTCAGAGCCCCTGCTTTATCAATTGTAACAACCTGAGATTGTGTCCCAATAGTTACTGTCGCTTTTGTTGTATCACCTGCATTTGGGTTTAAATAATTTAAAGCATCAGCAGAAGCAACTGAATCTGCTGCAGTCGTGAATTTAAACGAATTACTGGCTTTGTCATAGGTATAGGTAGTAGCACTTACACCTAATCCAGTGTCTGTACCAGTATAATTACTAATTGAATCGCCATCTTTAAGATTTTTGAACAAATCAGCTTGAGATGCAGCTTTGTTATCAATGTCTTTTGTATAAGTTATTTTTCCATCTGTCGCAATAGTTCCTGAAGCTGCAAATCCAGCCGCAATCATATCCTTTCCTGTTGCTGCACTATTAGCAACACTTCCCTTACCATTCACATTAAAACCAGTGAGACCCAACGTAGAGGAAGTAATTTCTTTCAGGTCGATGGTGATGGTTTCGCCGTCATTCGCGCCAACCTGAATTTTCATGGAGCTGTCGGACGCCAGTACTTTCACACCGTTAAACTGAGTCTGACCGGAAACACGGTCAATTTCGCTCAGACGCTGGGTGATTTCATTCTGGATGGAGTCCAGGTCAGACTGGGAGTTGGTGCCGTTGGTTGCCTGAACGGACAGTTCACGCACACGCTGCAGGTTGTTGTTGATTTCGGACAGTGCACCTTCAGTGGTCTGCGCGATGGAGATACCGTCGTTGGCATTACGAGAAGCCTGAGTCAGGCCTTTAACGTTAGCAGTAAAACGGTTAGCGATCGCCTGACCAGCAGCATCGTCTTTGGCGCTGTTGATACGCAGACCGGAAGACAGACGCTCGATAGCGGAGCTCAGGGAAGACTGAGATTTGTTCAGGTTGTTCTGGGTCAACAGCGACAGGCTGTTTGTATTGATGACTTGTGCCATGATCTTTTCCTTATCAATTACAACTTGATGTTATTGGGCTGTTGCCCACGGTTTCTCACCGTAACCCATGTATCGGCACCTTAAATTCGAACTTTAGAAAATTTTTACTTTCCGCCCTCTTTTTTCTTAGCCCCAGAAATACCCGCAATATGCCCCACTATTCTGCGCATTATTTTTACAAAACTATCATTAAACTTTGCGCGCAGATTGCCGATAACCCGCTTAACTACTGTTTGCAATCAAAAGGAATTAGGCATGGCTTCATTTACTTCTCTTGGCGTCGGTTCAAATCTGCCGCTGGATACGTTGCTGAACAACCTGACTATCGCGGAAAAAAAACGCTTAAACCCAATAACTCAACAACAAAGCGATAATACCGCGCGTCTGACCGCCTACGGCACATTAAAAAGTGCACTGGAAAAATTTCAGACTGCGAACACAGCGTTAAATAAAGCCGACCTATTCAAAAGCACAACCGTTACCAGCAGCAGTGAAGATCTGAAAGTGACCACCGAAGCGGGGGCGGCACCGGGTATCTATACCATTAGCGTCACCCAACTGGCACAAGCGCAATCTTTAAGAACCAATTCAGCGACTAAGATTGCGTCAATAAAAGACGCGCTGGGTGACAGTTCAGCAGAAACACGCACCATAAAAATTGCGCAGGAAGGCCGTAAAGAGCCACTGGAAATTAAGCTGAATAAAGACCAGACCTCACTGGATGAGATCAGCAAAGCGATAAACGATGCCGATAGCGGAATTTCGGCCAGCATCGTTAAGGTTAAAGATGGCGACTACCAATTGGTACTGACTGCCAGTGAAGGCGAAGCCAATAAAATGACTATCTCCGTTGAGGGAGACAGCAAGCTAAATGACCTGCTGGCGTATGACAGCAAAACCGGCACCGGGAATATGAAGGAACAGGTTAACGCTCAAAATGCGAAGTTAACCGTAAACGGTATCGATATTGAGCGTTCCAGTAATAAAATTACCGATGCCCCTCAAGGTGTAGTGCTCGACCTGACCAAAAAAGTCACTGACGTTCGGGTCACGGTAACAAAGAATAACGACAAAGCAACCGAAGCCATTAAAGGCTGGGTCGATTCATATAATTCCCTTATCGACACCTTTAATACGCTGACTAAATATAAAGAAGTTGATCCGGGTGCTGAAGCGCAAGACAAAAATAACGGAGCGCTGCTTGGTGACAGTGTTGTTCGTACGATTCAAAGTGGAATTCGTGCACAATTTGCCAACGGTGCCAGTGATGGCGCTTTTAAAACATTAAATGAAATTGGTATTAAGCAGGACGGCGCAACCGGCAAGCTGAAAATTGACGATGATAAGCTGAAAAAAGTCCTGAACGAAAATACAGCCTCCGTGCGTGAACTGCTGGTCGGCGACGGCAAAGAAACCGGTATTACCACCAAAATTGCCACTGAAGTAAAAAGCTATTTGGCTGATGACGGTATTATCGACAGCGCACAAGACAGTATTAACTCAACGCTGAAAAAACTGACTAAACAGTATCTGTCAGTTAGCGCCAGTATTGATGACACCGTGGCGCGTTACACGGCACAGTTTACGCAGTTAGACACCATGATGAGCAAGCTCAACAACACCAGTAACTATCTGAGCCAACAATTTACGGCGATGAATAAATCCTGATAACACGAGGTAAGTATGTATACCGCGAGCGGTACCAAAGCCTATGCACAGGTCAGCATAGAGAGTGGCGTAATGAGCGCCAATCCGCATCAGCTGATTGAAATGTTGTTTGATGGCGCGAACAGCGCCCTCGTGCGCGCTCGCCTGTTTATGCAACAGGGTGATATCGTCGCCAAAGGCGAGGCCTTAAGCAAAGCCATTAACATTATCGACAATGGTCTGAAAGCAGGCCTGGATCAGGAAACTGGCGGTGAAATCGCCACCAACCTGTCCTCGCTGTATGACTATATGATCCGCCGTTTACTGCAAGCTAACTTGCGTAATGATTGTCAGGCCATTGAAGAAGTCGAAGAGTTACTCGGCAACATTGCAGATGCCTGGAAACAGATCTCACCGAAAGCGTCGTCCCAGGAGTCTCGTTAATGACCTCAGCCGTGGAGTTTATCAACCGTTGGCAGCGCATCGCGCTACTCAGTCACTCGCTGCTGGAACTGGCGCAGCGGGGTGAATGGGACCTTTTACTGGAACAGGAAGTTACCTATCTGCAAAGTATTGAAGTGGTCATGGAAGAGCAAACTCCACCTGGTATTACACGAAGTATTCAGGACTTAGTGGCCGGGTATATTAAGCAAACGCTGGATAACGAACAACTGCTCAAAACGTTGTTGCAGCAGCGCCTGGATGAGCTCAGCAACCTCATCGGCCAGTCGACACGCCAAAAGACGCTGAATAACGCCTATGGTCGTCTTTCCGGTATGCTGCTGGTACCCGACGCCCCCACCTCGCCACAATAATTTCCCGTCTCGTCTGAATTATCTTCCATACTCCAGAGGTCGGCCAAACGACTTCTGGAGCACGGAAGATGAAAAATCCCACGTTATTGCAGTACTTCCACTGGTATTACCCTGATGGCGGTCAACTCTGGCCCGAGCTTGCCGAACGCGCAGGCGGACTCAATGATATCGGCATCAATATGGTATGGCTGCCCCCAGCCTATAAAGGCGCGTCTGGCGGCTATTCCGTTGGCTATGATTCCTACGATCTGTTTGACTTGGGCGAATTCGACCAAAAGGGAACCGTCGCCACCAAATACGGCGATAAAAACCAGCTGCTGGCGGCGATAGACGCGCTTAAGCACAATGATATTGCCGTGCTGCTCGATGTGGTGGTTAACCACAAAATGGGCGCAGATGAGAAAGAAAAGATCCGCGTCCAGCGCGTTAACGCCGAGGATCGCACGCAAATAGATGATGAGATTGTCGAGTGCGAGGGCTGGACGCGCTATACCTTCCCTGCCCGCGCTGGCCAGTATTCGCAATTCATTTGGGATTTTAAATGCTTCAGCGGCATTGACCATATCGAGAACCCAACTGAAGACGGGATTTTTAAAATCGTTAACGACTACACCGGCGAAGGCTGGAACGATCAGGTTGATGATGAGTTGGGTAATTTTGATTATCTGATGGGCGAGAACATCGATTTTCGTAATCACGCGGTGACTGAGGAGCTCAAATACTGGGCGCGCTGGGTGATGGAGCAAACCCAATGTGACGGCTTTCGTTTGGATGCCGTGAAACATATTCCGGCATGGTTTTACAAAGAGTGGATTGAGCACGTGCAGGAGGTTGCGCCCAAGCCGCTGTTTATCGTCGCGGAATACTGGTCCCACGAAGTCGACAAGCTGCAAACCTACATTAATCAGGTGGAGGGGAAAACCATGCTGTTCGACGCCCCTTTGCAGATGAAATTCCACGAAGCCTCCCGTCAGGGCCGCGATTACGACATGAGCCAGATTTTCACCGACACTCTGGTGGAGGCCGATCCGTTTCATGCCGTCACGCTGGTGGCCAATCACGACACCCAACCCTTGCAGGCACTCGAAGCCCCCGTCGAGCCGTGGTTTAAGCCGCTGGCCTATGCGCTGATCCTGTTGCGCGAAAACGGCGTACCGTCGGTGTTTTACCCTGACCTCTACGGAGCGCATTACGAAGACACCGGTGGCGATGGCGAAACCTATCCTATCGACATGCCGATCATTGAACAGCTCGATGAACTGATCCTCGCACGCCAGCGCTTCGCGCATGGGGTACAGACGCTCTTTTTCGATCATCCTAACTGTATCGCTTTTAGCCGCAGCGGTACGGATGAGGATCCCGGCTGTGTGGTGGTACTGTCTAACGGCGATGACGGAGAAAAGACCATCAATCTCGGCGCCAATTATGGCAATAAAACCTGGCGGGACTATCTGGGAAATCGTGAAGAAAGCGTGGTCACCGATGAAAACGGCGAAGCGACGTTTTTCTGTAACGGCGGGAGCGTCAGCGTGTGGGTGATTGAAGACGTGTTGTAAAGCTCAACCCCGGTGACCGATGGTTACCGGGGCGTACGGCTTATGGCAGCGGTGTTGCCAGCGGCGTTTTCTTTAACGCGTCAGCACATTCCTGCGTCGGGCGATCCACCCGCTGCAGCGTCATACCGTCATATTCCAGCGTATTGCCTTCGCGCTCGATCTCGTACAGCTCGCGTTTCACCGTCACGTTGGTGAGATCGCCAGAGAGCATCGTCAGTTTCCCCGGCAGCGCGATCACCCGCTGCCACTGGCGACAATCCAGCGTATCGCCCTCTTTCGTTATCACAAGGCTGGCAATGGCTTCCGGGCTGACCAGACTGCGTTGCGGACCTTTTGATTGCCAGTATCCTTCCAGACCGGCTGGCGCTGGCGTTTTCACCACGTCGTTATAATTTTCTACTTCGGCGCATCCGGTAAGCGCCAGAAATACACCAACGATTGCTAATTTTTTCATCATTCATCCTGCATGCGAAGAAAATGGGATTGTGGCATTAAAGGCCTGATGTCGCCAGCCTTTCGGCAGCGTTGAGAAAGATTGATCCAGACGGTGTTACCTCTTATTACTCATAGTCAAAAATTCTGAACGGTGTAGTATCCACACTTCTTGTTACATACCTTCTGAGTTCAGAGGCACAACGCATGTCATGGCAACACTTCAAACAGGCCTGGTTAATTAAATTTTGGGCCCCCGCCCCTGCGGTCATCGCAGCGGGTATTCTCTCTACTTACTATTTCGGCATTACGGGAACCTTCTGGGCCGTTACCGGTGAATTCACCCGCTGGGGTGGTCAAATCCTGCAACTGTTTGGCGTGCACGCCGAAGAGTGGGGATACTACAAGCTGATCCATCTCGAAGGCTCGCCGTTGACCCGCATCGACGGCATGATGATCCTCGGTATGTTCGGCGGCTGCTTTGCTGCCGCACTGTGGGCCAACAACGTTAAATTACGCATGCCGCGCAGTCGAGTGCGCATTATGCAGGCGATAGTCGGCGGGGCAATCGCCGGATTCGGCGCACGGCTGGCAATGGGCTGTAACCTGGCCGCATTCTTCACCGGCATTCCGCAGTTCTCACTACACGCCTGGTTTTTTGCGCTGGCCACGGCTATTGGCTCCTGGTTTGGCGCACGCTTTACATTGCTGCCAATGTTTCGTATTCCGGTCAAAATGCAAAAAGTCTCCGCCGCTTCGCCGTTAACGCAAAAGCCGGATCAGGCCCGTCGCCGTTTCCGCCTGGGCATGCTGGTGTTTATCGGCATGATCGGCTGGGCGCTACTCACGGCGATGGATAAACCCAAGCTCGGTCTGGCGATGCTGTTCGGCGTTGGGTTCGGTCTGCTGATTGAACGGGCGCAAATCTGCTTCACCTCCGCCTTCCGCGACCTGTGGATTTCCGGTCGCACCCACATGGCAAAAGCGATCATCTTCGGGATGGCGGTCAGCGCCATCGGTATTTTTAGCTACGTGCAACTGGGCGTCGAGCCTAAAATCATGTGGGCGGGTCCAAATGCGGTGATCGGCGGCTTGCTGTTCGGCTTTGGCATCGTTTTAGCGGGCGGATGTGAAACCGGCTGGATGTATCGCGCCGTCGAAGGCCAGGTGCATTACTGGTGGGTTGGTCTGGGCAACGTTATTGGCTCGACCATTCTGGCCTACTACTGGGATGATTTTGCTCCCGCGCTTGCCACCAACTGGGACAAAGTGAATCTGCTCAACACCTTTGGTCCGCTCGGTGGCTTGCTGGTGACCTATCTGCTGTTGTTTGCCGCGCTGATGCTGATTATCGGCTGGGAAAAACGTTTCTTCCGTCGCGCAGGGCTGACGCCTGCCAAGGAGTCTGTATGAAAAATATCGTGCCTGATTATCGCCTCGATATGGTCGGCGAACCGTGTCCATATCCGGCTGTAGCCACGCTGGAAGCGATGCCGCAATTGAAGAAAGGTGAAATTCTGGAAGTGGTGAGCGATTGCCCGCAGTCAATCAACAATATTCCACTGGATGCGCGTAATCACGGCTATACGGTACTGGATATTCAGCAGGATGGTCCAACGATCCGCTATTTGATTCAGAAGTAACTGGTTGCCGGATAGCGCTGCGCTTATCCGGCAAACATTCTCTGCACGTTGTCCCTACACCTGCATCGACATGATATGACCATGTATTTTTCATAAACGACAAAGATCGTCCAAGAGCGCACCAAATAACAGAAGGTTAGAGTCGTCATAAACATCAGTCGTCTAAGTTCACCTTAGAGCGAGTGATGTTTTATGTCCCACCCATGCCCCATCACACGCCCCATCTTCGAAAAACACACAACACCCTACGAACCAATGCATAGTTTTGTGCATCCCTCTTTTGTCTCTCTAAACAAAATTCTATTGGCCGATAAATTTATATGGCACGCCGTGACGCGTGCCGTCGGGAATATGAAAAATCAGGGGGGCCGAGCTAATACAGCCAATGTGACTGCGCGCGCCCCATCCCATCAAAGGTTCCTATATTGGCATCTCAGGCCAGACAGGGTTTGCTGAGTCAACCTTTGTTAGTGCATAGCGATATTTCTGCCATGCGGTCAGTTTTGGCTTATCCGCATCATCTATATATCCCCCCTCCAGGGCGTCTTTCAATGGACTGATAACTGAATCAGCCTCGGCGCGCAGCGCGTTAATTTTCGCCTGCACTCCGGCCTGCAACTCCTCGACTGTCGGTGGTGGAGGGGTAATCCAGGCTGGCCTCCCATTCTCGGTGCCAATTACCTTTCCCTGAGCGGGATTGAGGAAAATCGCTGCATGTTGCTCCTCGGTAACCTCAACCCCATCATCAGGCCATAATCCCAGCGATTTATATCTATCTTGTTCGCTTAAGGGATAGAAGCCATTTTTTTTTGCACTCCAGATATAATCCATCGTTAATATCCCATAGCTATATAGCCAGTATTGAATCCGCCCGGACCTGCCTGCCACGACTGAAATGTAGTCAATGTACGGGACGAAAATTGAGTACCGTTGCTCGCAGGGTTCTGAACATCTCCTGTTGCGATATTCTGAATGTCACTCCAGGACTGTGCGACAGAATATTCCAGACTGGTAAATGCCCGCGGCAGTGTAACCAGAACGGCTGTGACGCCAACTGGGTGCCCAACTCGTCCGCGCTGAATAATCAATCCTCCAGGCAGCTTCACCCACCCAGAACCACTTTCATACCCCAAATACTGGAGAATGCCATTCGCATCTTTCCCGCTCAGTGTTGTCAGAGTCGCATCTTTATTTTGTTTGTCGTTCAGACCATTTTGCAATGCGGTGGTAGTGGCTAATCTAATTACTGCATCTGTTGTGACATGCCGCATGTATGGCATTGCGGGATCGTTTGATTCAAATCCGGCAAATGATGCGTGGTCAGCTCGCAGGACGTTTTCAAGACCAAGGTATGTGATAACGTCAGTAATGGCGTTTTTCCCAATAATTCCCCGGCCTACCGATGTCAGGTCTGTCAGCGCGGCAGTATCATCACCGTTGAAGTACGGAAGTTTATTGGCTGCACCTACAAGACCGGCAAGGGCAGTCAGGGTGGCGTCGAGAGGTTGCGAAGTCTTATTGATTGCCGAAAGTAACTTTGTGACCAGACCCGCTACGTTACCGTCATCAAGCACATCGCTCCCGCTTTTGTCGCAAATAAATTGGGCCAGAACTGAAGCAATAAATGTTGCCTGTCGAATCGCTTTGTTCACTTCTTTAGAGTTGGCCTTACCGGAAGAAAATCCCGTAGACAGTGCTGCCAGTGCGAGATATTCCGCTTGAGTTAATACATTCGCTCCGCCGGTAATGACTCCAACTTATTGATAGTGTTTTATGTTCAGATAATGCCCGATGACTTTGTCATGCAGCTCCACCGATTTTGAGAACGACAGCGACTTCCGTCCCAGCCGTGCCAGGTGCTGCCTCA
>NZ_JBIMRA010000036.1:0-26395 GCF_043945515.1 Citrobacter freundii complex sp. 2024EL-00216
AGATTGTCTGATAAATTGTTAAAGAGCAGTTGCGACGCGCTTTAGCGCTCTGTCGCGAGGTGGCGTATATTACGCTTTCCTCTTTCAGAGTCAACCCTCATTTTCAGGTTTTTCTCTTCAACCGAACAGGCTGTTTGCGTGAAGTGATTCACATCCGCCGTGTCGATGGAGGCGCATTATAGGGATCCCATTTTTTAGCACAAGTATTTTTTGGATCTTTTTTTCTGAATGCTTGTTTTTCACTCCTTTCGCTACATTCCTGCGCAATTTGGCTGATTTTTGATAGCTAAACCACTTGCACAGTCTCAATAATCCAACCAAAGTCTTCATTACTGCTCTATTTTCGTTGAGGTAAGTATGTCTGATGTACTGCGTCCTTATAAGGATCTTTTCCCACAGATCGGAAATCGCGTAATGATCGACACCAGCAGTGTCGTCATTGGTGATGCCCGTTTGGCTGATGATGTCGGAATTTGGCCACTGGTCGCCATTCGTGGCGACGTTAACTATGTACAAATTGGTGCCCGTACAAACATTCAGGACGGCAGCGTTCTCCATGTCACACATAAGTCCACTTCTAATCCGCAGGGTAATCCATTGATCGTGGGTGAGGATGTGACGGTCGGTCACAAGGTCATGCTACACGGCTGCATCATTGGCAACCGAGTATTAGTCGGCATGGGTTCGATTCTGCTGGATGGCGTAGTCGTAGAAGACGACGTTATGATTGGGGCTGGGAGCCTGGTTCCCCAAAACAAACGCCTGGAAAGCGGGTATCTGTACCTGGGAAGCCCGGTTAAACAAATCCGTCCATTAAGCGATGAAGAGAAAGCAGGCTTACAATATTCAGCTAACAACTATGTTAAGTGGAAAGATGAATATTTAAGTCAGAGTAACCACACCCAACCTTGAGCATCTTCCTGCTGGGCCTGGATCAATCCTTCAGCTTCTTCTTCCAGATCCCAGCGATGCTGTTGAAAGATTTCCAACCAATGTTCAGGCGTGTCGCCGCCAAAGCGGGACGCCAGCATCTCTCCAGATATGGCACATGTTAACTGCATACCATGAACCATCGCCGGAAACACAACGGCGTTGACATCCGTGCGCCATTCTTCTCGATCGGGAAACTGGATCGCCTGATTCATGCCGACAATTCCTGCTGCATGCTTTTAATGACGGGTTCAATCTGCGGCAAAACCCCATGCCAGAGTAAAACGGCGTGCGCTGCTTGCCCCACCAGCATACCCAGGCCATCAGCATATTGTTTCGCCCCATGTTCGGCACACCAGGAGAGGAACGGTGTATCTCCTTTCTGATAAAACATGTCATAACAATAGACAGATGAGTGAATAAGAGATTTCGGAATAGCCGGGATCTCACCGCTAATTCCGCTGGATGTCGCGTTAATAATCAAATCAAAACTGTAATTATCAAGCTCGTCCATTCCTACCGCCTGTACGCTGCCGGTATGGGAGAAGATTTGTGCCAGCTCTTCAGCGCGCGAAGCGGTACGGTTAACAATAGTCACCGCACAATCCATAGAAAGAAGAGGTAATAAAACTCCACGGGATGCACCACCCGCACCAATCAGCAGAACTCGCGATCCGGGACGAATGAAAGATAAACGCTCAAGATCGCTCAACAAGCCGATACCATCCGTGTTGTCTCCCAGTAAACGCCCATCCTCCAGCCGTTTAAGGGTGTTGACCGCTCCAGCAAGCGATGCCCGCTCCGTTAGTTCATCGGCACGTGCAAATGCCTCTTCTTTAAAAGGCACGGTGACATTTGCCCCCTTCCCGCCCTCAGCAAAAAAAGCGTTCAGGGTATTCACAAAATCATTGATGGGTGCCAATACACGCCCGTAGGAGTGATCAATCTTCAGCTGCTCTGCAAATTGCTGATGAATAAAGGGCGATTTACTGTGCGCTATCGGATTACCAAAAACAGCATAGGCTTCTTTCATATTACCCCTGTCGAAACTGTTCACCTGTCAGAGCATCACGGATCTCCGAAGGATTCAAACGCCCCCCGGTCTCCCCTTCAACCACGGGAAAGTCTGTACCGAACTGTGCGCGAACTTCCTCTACCGTTCTGCAAGGCGGTAAGCCACTCAAATTAGCACTGGTAGAAACTAACGGTTTGCCATAAGCCTGGCACAACGCAACCACCAGCGGGTGATCGGTGACGCGAACAGCCAGAGAATCAAAGCGCCCGGTCAACCAGCGTGGCGTTGTCGCAAGCGCTGGGAAAACGAAGGTAACAGGACCAGGCCAACGGGCGAAAACAGCGTCACGTTGAGCATCGGTGAGCATGCTATCGTCGATATATGGTTTAAGTTGTTCAAAGTTTGACGCGATTAAAATTAACCCTTTATCGACCGGACGTTGTTTTAGCGCCAACAAACGGGTTACAGCCGTTTCGCTATCGGGGTCGCAGCCGACACCAAATACAGCTTCAGTTGGATAGGCGATGACTTTTTCTTGTTTCAGAACCGCTATCGCCGCAGCGATAGCGTCTGTGGGCAGGCTATTATTCACTTTTTTATTCCGCCGAAATCGGCTTTCCACATTGTTTACTGGCACAGAAATGCTTCACACCCTGCGCGGTTTTCTTTTCGATGAGAAGCGGATAATGACACTCAGGACATTCTCCGGCTAACGGTTTGAAGTTAATGACAAACTGGCACTCCGGATAGCGATCGCAGGAGTAAAAGGTTTTGCCATAACGGGAACGCCGCTGGACAAGATGACCAGTCTGGCATTGAGGACAGACTATTGCTGTTTCATCAGGCTTGTCGATGAGCTCGGTGTGATCGCACGCAGGATAGTCACTGCATCCAATAAACATACCGAATCGTCCCTGTCTCAGCACCAGCTCAGCGCCACATGCAGGACAAAGCTTACCCTCCAGAACTTTGACAACATGTCCGTCCGCGGAAGATTTCAGCGGACGGATGTAATCGCATTCTGGATAGTGTGAACAACCGAGAAACGGACCGTGTTTCCCGGAACGAATAACCAGTTCAGCCCCGCATTGTGGGCAGGGCTCGTTTTTACGCACCGTGAACAGTGCTGATTTAGCCATAACAACTCATACTGAATGAAGATTGATTAATGCAGCATACCTTCATTCACTTCAAAGAGTAATTCTTCCATTTGCTGATAGGCATTTTCACAACCTGGAATGTTGAATAGCACCATCAGAATCACCCACTTCAGGTCTTCCAGATCGAACTCTGCCGTATCTAGCGCGAGTACGCGCTCAATAACCATTTCTCGCGTTTCGAGGTTTAGCACCTGAATCTGCTCCAGGAATAGCAGGAATCCTCTACAGCTTGCATCCAGTCGATCGCACTCTTCTGCAGTATAAATACGTATAGAAAGAGGGTCCGATGCCAGCTGCATAGGTTCAGCAAGACCATCCTGATAGTCAGCAAGCTTCTCCAGCCAAAGTAACGCGTTGTAAATGTCTTCACGATCAAAACCAGCGTCGGTAAGATCCCGTTCCAGTTTGTCCTGATCCACACGCAGCTCAGCTTCGTTATGGATATATGTCTCAAACAAATACATTAGTACGTCGAACATGGCATGCCCTCCTCAATCGGACATAGCCGCCGGGTACAGCTGCGATCCACCCTGCTAACTCCAGTTCGAGCAGTTGAGCCACTACCTCTGGCACAGGTTGGCCGGCACGTTCAGCGACGACGTCAACAGGTGTTACCTCATCTCCTACGTTAGCCAGGAGCTCCGGAAATGGCAATGCCACCTCTTCGTGATCTGGCGAATAAATTGATTTTTCAGGTTCATCTGGCAACCATTGCAGCCCATATTGCAAATTTTCAAGAATTTCCTCTGGTGTCGTCACAAGCATGGCTCCCTGCTGAATAAGCCAATGCGGGCCTTCACTTCCCGGGCTCCCAATCGGCCCAGGTAAAGCAAACACCTCCCGCCCTTGTTCAATTGCACAGCGAGCAGTAACCAGCGACCCGCTACGCTGTGCAGCTTCGACAACCAGTACACCTTTACTTAGACCACTGATAATACGATTTCGTCGGGGAAAATTGCGCGGCAAAGGGAGCATATCTAATGGGAACTCAGACACCAGTGCGCCCCCAGCCTCAATAAGTCGCTCCGCAAGACGGATATGCTGCCGTGGATGAATGGTCTCAAGTCCATTTCCCAGCACCGCAATACTTGTGCCTTGTCGGTTTATCGCAGCATTGTGCGCCACGCCATCAATCCCCCGGGCCAGACCGCTGGTGATCGTCACCCCACATGCAGCAAGCTTTTCACAAAACAACCGTCCCCAGCGTTCGCCATACCATGAATGTTGTCGACTACCGACAACGGCAACTTGAAATGAGTGGAGGCATGCGGGAGCTCCTGCAACAAAAAGCACCCCAGGATAATCCTCAATCGCACGGAGCTGTGGCGGATAATGCTCGCTGTCGGCAACCACAAAATGGTGGTTAGGCTGTTCAAGCCAGCGCAGCGTTTTTTCCAGCGTCAGATCTGAAAAGGTTAAAAAGCGTCTTGCCTGGCGTGGAGAGAATCCTGCCTGCAAAAGTACCGCGTTGTTAATGCACGGTTGAGTATTGAGCCAGTGAGCAACGCGCACTATCTCATCACCATACAGTTCATTCACTTGCGCTAAACGTAGCCAAATTTCGATTTGGGTCATCCCTGTTCCCCTGCCACAAGCAGTCCTGGCAATCTTTGCGATTGGTCACTGATGCTGTCAATCAGAGGGGGTTTTGTCTAGAATAGAGGTAATAATCTTTTCAACTCCTGAACACAACTCTGGATAACTATGTCAGTTTTGCAAGTGTTACATATTCCGGACGAGCGGCTTCGCAAAGTCGCAAAACCGGTTGAAGAAGTGAATGCAGAAATTCAGCGTATCGTTGATGATATGTTCGAAACGATGTACGCCGAAGAAGGTATCGGTCTGGCAGCAACACAGGTCGATATTCATCAGCGCATCATTGTTATTGATGTCTCTGAAAATCGCGATGAGCAGTTGGTACTCATTAACCCAGAACTGCTGGAAAAAGACGGCGAAACCGGCATTGAAGAAGGCTGTCTGTCTATTCCTGAACAGCGTGCGTTAGTACCGCGTGCAGAGAAAGTAAAAATTCGTGCGCTCGATCGCGACGGCAAATCTTTTGAACTGGAAGCCGATGGCCTGCTCGCTATCTGCATTCAACATGAAATGGATCACCTGGTCGGTAAACTATTTATCGATTATCTGTCTCCGTTGAAGCAACAACGCATTCGTCAGAAAGTTGAAAAACTCGACCGCCTGAACGCCCGAGCTTAAGGACAAGGATCAACGTGTCAGACTCACTACGTATTATTTTTGCGGGTACACCTGACTTTGCAGCGCGTCATCTCGACGCGCTGCTGTCTTCTGGACATAACGTCGTTGGCGTGTTTACCCAACCGGACCGCCCGGCGGGACGCGGTAAAAAGCTGATGCCCAGCCCGGTAAAAGTGCTGGCAGAAGAAAAAGGGATACCGGTCTTTCAACCCGTCTCTCTTCGCCCTCAGGAAAACCAGCAGTTGGTTGCTGATTTACACGCAGACGTGATGGTGGTGGTGGCATATGGCCTGATTCTGCCAAAAGCCGTACTGGAAATGCCGCGCCTGGGTTGTATCAACGTTCACGGTTCCCTGCTTCCGCGCTGGCGGGGTGCAGCACCGATCCAGCGCTCACTGTGGGCAGGCGACGCCGAAACCGGTGTTACCATCATGCAGATGGATGTTGGCCTCGACACCGGTGATATGCTGCTGAAGCTGTCCTGCCCAATTACGGCAGAAGATACCAGCGGTTCGTTATATGACAAGCTGGCAGACCTGGGGCCTCAGGGGCTGATTGAAACGCTAAAACAGCTGGCTGCCGGTACAATAAAACCGGTGGTACAAGACGAATCACTGGTTACGCATGCAGAAAAACTCAGCAAAGAAGAGGCCCGTATCGACTGGTCGCTTTCGGCTGTTCAATTGGAACGCTGCATCCGCGCCTTTAACCCGTGGCCAATGAGCTGGCTTGAAATCGATGGTCAGCCAGTGAAAGTCTGGCAAGCTTCGGTTATTGCTGTAAACACCCAGGCCGAGCCAGGCACCATTCTAGAGGCAACAAAGCAGGGTATCCAGGTCGCAACAGGCGACGGCATTCTGAATCTTATCTCTTTGCAGCCTGCCGGTAAAAAAGCCATGAGCGCGCAGGATCTGCTTAATTCGCGCCGGGAGTGGTTCGTGCCCGGAAACCGTCTGGCCTGACGGTTCATCTCTTTAAGCCCGGTGTCTCCGGGCATTTTTATTTTTGCGCTTATGAAAAAACATCTTAATTTACGCAGTATGACGGCCCAGGCCGTCGAACAGGTTGTCGAGAAAGGACAATCACTAAGTAACGTGCTGCCCGCCATGCAGCAAAAAGTTGCCGATAAAGACAAAGCACTGTTACAGGAACTTTGCTTCGGCGTATTGCGTACACTCTCTCAACTGGAGTGGATGATCCAGCAACTGATGGAACGTCCAATGACGGGCAAACAGCGCACCGTTCACTACCTGATCATGGTGGGCTTCTACCAACTGTTGCATACTCGTATTCCAGCACACGCTGCCTTAGCTGAGACCGTAGAAGGCGCGGTCGTTATTAAGCGTCCACAGCTGAAAGGGCTGATCAACGGCGTACTGCGCCAGTTTCAACGCCGTCAGGATGAACTGCTGGCCGAGTTTGCGCAAAGCGATTTGCGCTTCTTACACCCCTCCTGGCTGGTGAAACGTATTAAGAGTGCGTATCCGCAGCAGTGGGAAGCCATTCTTGAAGCCAATAACCAGCGACCGCCGATGTGGCTACGAGTCAATCGTAATCACCATACTCGCGACGCCTGGCTAGACCTGCTTACCGAAGCGGGTTTGACAGGTTTCCCGCATCCAGACTACCCGGATGCAGTGCGTCTGGAAACACCGGCTCCAGTTCACGCCCTCCCTGGTTTTGACGAAGGTTGGGTCACCGTTCAGGATGCTTCCGCTCAAGGATGCGTAAATTATCTGTTGCCGGAGGACGGTGAACAGATCCTCGACCTGTGCTGTGCGCCGGGCGGTAAAACCACTCACATTCTGGAAGTTGCTCCGCTAGCTAACGTCATGGCCGTCGATGTGGATGAAAAACGCTTATCGCGCGTTTACGACAATCTGAAACGTCTGGGCATGAAGGCAACCGTAAAACAGGGGGATGGCCGCTATCCACAGCAGTGGTGCGGTGAACAACAGTTTGACCGTATTTTGCTGGACGCTCCATGTTCTGCTACCGGGGTGATCCGTCGCCATCCGGATATCAAATGGCTGCGCCGCGACCGGGATATTGCCGAACTTGCCCAATTGCAGGCTGAGATCCTGAATGCTACCTGGTCACATCTTAAATCTGGCGGCACGCTGGTGTATGCAACGTGCTCTATCCTGCCAGAAGAGAACCAACAGCAAATTGCCGCCTTCCTGGCACGCACACCGGATGCGGTATTAAGCGAAACCGGTACGCCGGAAAAACCCGGACGTCAGAATTTACCGGGTGCGGAAGATGGCGATGGCTTCTTTTACGCTAAGCTAATCAAAAAGTGATGAGATAACGGGTCGCGACTGATGAAAATTATCATTCTGGGCGCAGGGCAAGTTGGCGGTACGCTGGCTGAAAACCTGGTCGGAGAAAACAACGATATCACGGTAGTCGATACCAATGGTGAACGCCTGCGCAGCCTGCAGGACAAGTTTGATCTCCGTGTCGTGCAAGGGCATGGTTCGCATCCCCGTGTATTGCGTGAAGCCGGTGCCGACGATGCCGATATGCTGGTTGCCGTAACCAGCTCAGATGAAACAAATATGGTTGCCTGCCAGGTAGCTTATTCACTGTTTAATACGCCTAATCGCATCGCCCGTATTCGTTCACCAGATTACGTTCGCGATGCCGACAAGCTGTTCCAATCCGATGCGGTGCCAATCGATCACCTGATTGCGCCTGAGCAACTGGTTATCGATAGCATTTATCGCCTGATTGAATATCCGGGCGCATTGCAGGTGGTGAATTTTGCCGAAGGTAAAGTCAGTCTGGCAGTAGTAAAAGCCTATTACGGCGGGCCGCTTATCGGTAATGCGCTGTCAACAATGCGTGAGCATATGCCGCACATCGATACCCGCGTTGCGGCGATTTTCCGTCATGACCGACCGATCCGTCCGCAAGGTTCTACGATCGTTGAAGCGGGTGATGAAGTCTTCTTTATTGCGGCATCACAGCATATACGCGCCGTAATGAGCGAACTGCAGCGTCTGGAAAAGCCGTACAAACGCATTATGTTAGTGGGTGGCGGTAATATCGGCGCTGGTCTGGCACGTCGTCTGGAAAAAGATTACAGCGTCAAACTGATCGAACGTAATCAACAACGCGCATCCGAACTTGCAGAGAAACTACAAAATACGATCGTCTTTTTTGGTGATGCTTCGGATCAAGAGTTACTGGCCGAAGAACATATCGATCAGGTCGATCTGTTCATCGCAGTGACCAACGATGATGAAGCAAATATCATGTCGGCGATGCTTGCCAAACGGATGGGCGCCAAGAAAGTAATGGTGTTGATCCAGCGCAGAGCATACGTCGATCTGGTGCAAGGCAGCGTGATCGATATTGCGATTTCACCGCAGCAGGCGACCATCTCCGCGCTGCTGAGCCACGTGCGTAAAGCTGATATTGTTGGCGTTTCTTCACTTCGCCGTGGCGTCGCGGAAGCCATTGAAGCCGTCGCACACGGGGATGAAACGACGTCGAGAGTTGTAGGGCGTTCAATTGATGAAATTAAACTTCCGCCCGGAACCATTATTGGCGCCGTTGTACGTGGTAACGATGTCATGATTGCCAACGATAACCTGCGCATTGAGCAGGGCGATCACGTAATTATGTTCCTGACAGATAAAAAGTTTATTACCGACGTCGAGCGACTATTCCAGCCAAGTCCTTTCTTCCTGTAATAATTTGGGCGCTAATACAGCGCCCTTTTTATTTCCCTTTATTTTTCATGGTCTAATAAATTTTCCTTTCGGCAATACATAAATGGAAATTGCCTAAACATTTGTTAAACTTATAAACGTCAGCTGCATAGGGAGAATAAAATGAGCATTATTAAAGAGTTTCGCGAATTCGCGATGCGCGGGAATGTTGTCGATTTGGCAGTGGGTGTCATTATTGGTGCGGCATTCGGTAAGATTGTTTCATCACTGGTTGCCGATATCATTATGCCGCCGCTGGGGCTGTTAATTGGTGGAATTGATTTTAAACAGTTTGCTTTAACGCTACGTGATGCACAGGGAGACATCCCTGCCGTGGTCATGCATTACGGTGTATTTATTCAGAATGTATTCGATTTCATTATTGTTGCGTTTGCTATCTTTATGGCAATCAAACTGATCAACAAACTGAACCGTAAAAAAGCGGAAGAGCCGGCAGCACCGCCAGCTCCATCGAAAGAAGAAGTATTGCTAAGTGAAATTCGTGACCTGCTGAAAGAACAGAATAACCGCTCTTAAGCACTCACTGAAACAAGAAGGCCAGTGGTAAAAAAGTTAATTACTTTCTTGCCACTGGCCTCCCAGTTACCCCGATTGCCATGTTTGCCTTTTCGCAGATAACTTCCTTTCCCTTTCTTATTTTTCTCAACGCGCTGTCTGAACAGTGGGTCATGCAGAAGCGCCTCAATGGCGTTGTCCTTTATCTGCCCTTTGGTGTGCTGATAACGACTCATACTATCTCCAGTTTGTAGTAATTTACGCCGCGAGTGTAGACCTGGCAGTTCAAGAAATCAACAGCCTGATGTTGTTCCGCTGGCGCCTTGCTCAAGAGCTTCAAGAATAGAGCAGTACACGCTGCTGTGTGCCTTGCCGCAGCATGCATCATTCAATCGCTGCAGTGACCGCTGCATCGTCTGAAGTTCAGCAATGCGGGCTTCGACTTCTTGCAGTCTTTCCTGGACGATCCCTTTTGATTCCTGACAAGTATGGTGTTCGGGATCAACCCGGATCGAAAGCAATTCACGGATCGACTCCAGAGTGAAACCTAGCTGCCGGGCATAACGAATAAACTTCAAGCGCTGAAGATCGCTTTCTGTATAGAGGCGAAATCCACCTTCAGTACGCACTTCATGCTCCATCATCTGCTGCTTTTCATAGTAGCGGATAGTATCCGGCGTCACGTCAGCCAGTTTCGCTATTTCACCAATTCGGTACATGCTCTCTCCGCTATTCATCGTTGATCTTTTTTAGCAGCTTATCTGCGTAGTCACCGCGCAAAAACTCGGTGCTGAGTCCAGCCTGCCGAAGTTTAAGTTCCAGTAGCGACAGTCTTCGGCTCACCTCAGGATAACTGGGATCATCTTTGCGGATCCCCGCGAGTATTTCAAGCAGCTGTATTGCCTCTCTGCGTTGCTCGAGCTCAGGAGGAAGGCAACCTGCATTTTTTAATAAACGGTATCCGGCTCGGAGTTCAGGCGGGACATGGGTGTCATCGTCAAGAGTCAGCGGTTCGCCCGTTCCCGGTAAATCATCAAACTCGCCTTTAGACTGTGCATCAATAATATGGCGCTCTGCCCACTGGTCAAGTAACCACATACAACACTCCAGGGGATGAACAAAAAGAGTACAGATATTGTAGATAAGTGGGGATATGACGGATATAAAAAAACCCGCCGAGGCGGGTTTTTTTACGTTACTACAGATTACTCTGCAGCAGCTTCTGTTTTCTCTGAACGATCAACCAGCTCGATGTATGCCATCGGCGCGTTGTCGCCTGCACGGAAACCACACTTCAGAATGCGAGTGTAACCACCGGCGCGGCTCGCAAAACGCGGGCCCAGTTCGTTAAACAGTTTTGCCACGATCTCGTTATCACGAGTACGGGCGAATGCCAGACGACGATTAGCTACGCTATCAGTCTTGGCAAGAGTAATCAGCGGCTCAACTACGCGACGCAGCTCTTTCGCTTTCGGCAGAGTCGTCTTGATGATTTCATGACGAACCAGTGAACCTGCCATATTGCGGAACATAGCCTGGCGATGGCTGCTGTTGCGGTTCAGTTGACGACCACTCTTACGATGGCGCATGACCTTATCCTTCTCAGTAAAACCTTAACCTGTGATCCGGTTACTCGTCAGCGATGCTTGCCGGTGGCCAGTTTTCCAGGCGCATGCCCAGAGACAGTCCACGGGAAGCCAGCACGTCTTTAATCTCGGTAAGAGATTTTTTACCAAGGTTAGGCGTCTTAAGAAGCTCAACCTCAGTACGCTGTACCAGATCACCGATATAGTGGATAGCTTCTGCTTTGAGGCAGTTAGCAGAGCGGACAGTCAATTCCAGATCGTCAACAGGGCGCAGCAGGATCGGATCGAATTCTGGTTTCTCTTCTTTAACTTCCGGCTGACGTACATCACGTAAATCAACGAAAGCTTCCAGTTGTTCAGCCAGAATGGTTGCCGCACGACGAATCGCCTCTTCAGGATCGATTGTGCCGTTGGTTTCCATTTCGATGACCAGCTTATCCAGGTCGGTACGCTGTTCTACACGCGCTGCTTCAACATTGTAGGCAATACGCTCTACAGGGCTGTAGCATGCGTCGACCAGCAGACGGCCGATTGGGCGCTCATCTTCTTCCGAATGAATTCGGGTAGAAGCCGGCACATAACCACGACCGCGCTGAACTTTGATACGCATGCTAATAGATGCATTCTCATCGGTCAGGTGGCAGATCACGTGCTGTGGCTTGACGATTTCGACATCACCATCATGGGTAATGTCGGCTGCAGTCACAGGGCCAATGCCAGATTTATTCAAGGTAAGAATAACGTCATCTTTACCCTGAACTCTCACCGCCAGCCCTTTCAGGTTGAGCAGGATTTCCAGGATATCTTCCTGAACGCCTTCTTTGGTGCTGTACTCATGTAGTACACCATCAATCTCAACCTCGGTCACCGCGCAACCCGGCATCGATGAGAGCAGAATACGGCGCAGTGCGTTACCCAAAGTATGGCCAAAGCCACGCTCTAAAGGCTCAAGGGTCACCTTGGCGTGCGTCGAACTCACTTGCTCGATATCTACCAGGCGCGGTTTTAGAAACTCTGTCACAGAACCCTGCATTGTGTCCTCTCTTTGGTACTAAGCTTTACTTGGAGTAAAGCTCGACGATCAGGTGTTCGTTAATGTCCGCAGACAGATCAGAACGCTCCGGCTTACGCTTGAACGTACCTTCCATCTTGCCAGCATCAACTTCCAGCCAGGTTGGCTTTTCACGCTGCTCAGCCAGCTCCAGAGCGGCTTTCACGCGAGACTGCTTCTTCGCTTTCTCACGAATGCTAACAACGTCATTCGGACTAACCTGATAAGAAGCGATGTTAACAACACGACCGTTTACCATAATTGCTTTATGGCTGACCAGCTGACGTGCTTCTGCACGAGTGGCACCGAAGCCCATACGGTATACAACGTTGTCCAGACGACCTTCCAGCAGACCCAACAGGTTTTCACCGGTGTTGCCTTTCAGACGTGCTGCTTCTTTGTAGTAGTTACGGAACTGACGCTCCAGCACACCGTAGATACGGCGAACTTTTTGCTTTTCACGCAACTGCACACCATAGTCAGACAGACGCGGTTTACGCGCACCGTGCTGGCCAGGAGCTTGTTCAATTTTACACTTGGTATCGATCGCGCGAACGCCAGACTTAAGGAATAAGTCAGTGCCCTCACGACGGCTCAGCTTGAGCTTAGGACCCAAATATCTTGCCATTTTCTTTCTCCAACAATCCTAGAAACGACAGCGTTATACGCGACGTTTTTTCGGCGGACGACAACCGTTATGAGGGATCGGAGTCACATCAGTAATATTAGTGATGCGGAAACCAGCGGCGTTCAGAGCACGAACAGTAGATTCGCGACCTGGACCCGGTCCTTTGACCATAACTTCCAGATTCTTGATACCGTATTCTTTTACGGCTTCAGCGCAACGCTCTGCTGCAACCTGAGCTGCAAACGGAGTGGATTTGCGAGAACCACGGAAACCGGAACCACCGGCTGTTGCCCAACCCAGTGCGTTACCCTGACGATCAGTAATGGTAACGATGGTGTTGTTAAAAGAAGCATGGATATGAGCCACGCCGTCAGAGACTTGTTTTCTTACACGTTTACGTGCACGAATTGGTGCCTTTGCCATTATTCAATCACCCCGATTATTTCTTGATCGGTTTGCGCGGACCCTTACGGGTACGTGCGTTGGTCTTGGTACGCTGACCGCGAACCGGGAGACCACGACGATGACGCAAACCGCGATAGCAACCAAGGTCCATAAGGCGCTTGATGCTCATGCTAACTTCACGGCGCAGATCACCTTCAACGACAAATTTGGCAACTTCGTCACGCAGCGTGTCGATTTGTTCTTCAGACAGCTCACTGATCTTAACATCTTCAGCGATACCCGCGGCAGCCAGAATGGCTTTAGAACGGGTCTTGCCGACGCCGTAGATCGAAGTTAATGCGATCACAGCATGTTTCTGATCAGGAATGTTAATGCCTGCTATACGGGCCACTATGCACTCCTACTATTTAATATGTACGCACCATGCTGAAAAGCCCGTTTTCAGGATACTCAAATGGAAACGCACAGACATACAAAAGATTGGCTGGCTAATCTAGCCAGCTCAACCCAACTTTGCAAGAAAAATATGCGAATAAATCAGCCTTGGCGCTGTTTATGCTTCGGCTCGGCACTGCAAATCACACGGATGACACCATCACGCTTAACGATTTTGCAGTTACGGCATAATTTCTTGACGGAAGCACGAACTTTCATTTTTACTCTCCGTAACTTCTCGGGCGACTGTTAACGGCCGTAGCCTTTCAGATTCGCCTTCTTCAATGCAGACTCGTACTGACTTGACATCATCAGAGTTTGCACTTGAGCCATAAAGTCCATAATCACGACAACAACGATAAGCAGTGAGGTCCCACCGAAGTAGAACGGTACTTTCATTGCATCACGCATGAACTCCGGGATCAGGCAGATAAAGGTAATGTAGAGCGCACCAACCAAAGTCAGGCGGGTCATTACTTTATCGATATACTTCGCCGTTTGCTCTCCCGGACGAATTCCTGGTACAAATGCACCGGACTTCTTCAGGTTATCTGCTGTTTCACGCGGGTTGAAAACCAACGCCGTGTAGAAGAAACAGAAGAATATGATTGCAGACGCATAGAGTAACACATAAAGCGGTTGCCCAGGCTGCAAATACAGCGAAATTGTTGTCAGCCAGTTCCAACCAGTCCCGCCCCCGAACCATGACGCGATGGTCGCCGGGAACAGAATAATACTGGAAGCGAAGATTGCCGGGATTACCCCCGCCATATTCACTTTCAGCGGTAAATGTGTGCTCTGTGCAGCATAGACACGACGACCTTGCTGACGTTTTGCGTAGTTTACCACAATACGGCGTTGACCACGCTCAACAAATACAACAAAGAACGTCACTGCGAATACTAATACTGCAACCAACAGCAACACGAGGAAGTGCAGGTCGCCTTGACGCGCTTGCTCGATAGTATGGGCAATGGCTGGCGGGAGTCCCGCGACAATACCGGCGAAGATAATGATTGAGATACCGTTGCCGATACCACGTTCAGTAATCTGTTCGCCCAACCACATCAGGAACATTGTCCCTGTAACCAGACTTACAACAGCGGTGAAATAGAATGCAAAGCCTGGGTTCATCACCAGGCCCTGCATACCAGGCATATTCGGCAGACCGGTAGCAATACCGATCGACTGGAATATTGCCAGCACCAGAGTACCGTAGCGGGTGTACTGGCTGATCTTACGACGACCAGACTCCCCTTCTTTCTTAATTTCTGCCAGCGTTGGATGAACCACCGTCAGCAGCTGGATAATGATCGACGCCGAAATATACGGCATGATCCCCAGAGCAAAGATAGAAGCACGGCTGAGAGCACCACCAGAGAACATGTTAAACATTTCAATGATGGTGCCTCGCTGTTGCTCAAGCAGTTTGGCAAGTACAGCGGCATCAATACCAGGGATCGGAATGAAAGAGCCAATACGGAACACAATCAGCGCGCCGATTACAAACAGCAGTCTGCGTTTCAGTTCGCCTAAGCCACCTTTGGCACTTTGAAAATCTAATCCCGGTTGTTTAGCCATCTGCTACTTATTCCTCGATTTTACCGCCAGCAGCTTCGATAGCAGCACGAGCGCCTTTAGTAACACGCAGGCCACGAACAGTTACCGGAGTAGTGACTTCACCAGCCAGGATCACTTTCGCGAACTCGATCTGGATACCGATAATGTTAGCTGCTTTCAGCGTGTTCAGGTCTACAACACCGCCTTCAACTTTAGCCAGGTCAGACAGACGAACTTCGGCTGTAATCGCTGCTTTACGTGAAGTGAAGCCGAATTTCGGCAGACGACGGTACAGAGGCATCTGACCACCCTCGAAACCGCGACGTACGCCACCGCCAGAACGAGACTTCTGACCTTTGTGACCACGACCACCGGTTTTACCGAGGCCAGAACCGATACCACGACCCAGGCGGCGAGCCGCTTTTTTAGAGCCTTCGGCCGGAGACAGAGTATTTAAACGCATCTCTTACTCCTCAACTTTAACCATGAAGGAAACCGCGTTGACCATACCACGAACAGCAGGAGTATCCTCGCGCTCTACGGTGTGACCAATACGACGCAGACCCAGGCCAAGCAGCGTTGCCTTGTGTTTCGGCAGACGACCGATTGCACTGCGGGTTTGAGTAATTTTAATAGTCTTTGCCATGGTTTATTTCCCCAGAATTTCTTCAACGGATTTACCACGCTTGGCAGCGACCATTTCCGGAGATTTCATATTTTCCAGGCCATCGATAGTTGCACGCACCACGTTAATCGGGTTAGTGGAACCATACGCTTTAGCCAGAACGTTACGAACTCCAGCGACTTCCAGAACGGCGCGCATTGCACCACCGGCGATGATACCGGTACCTTCGGAAGCCGGCTGCATGAATACACGAGAACCCGTGTGAGTACCCTTAACCGGGTGCTGCAGGGTGCCGTGGTTCAGCGCGACGTTAATCATATTGCGACGGGCTTTTTCCATCGCTTTCTGGATCGCTGCTGGAACTTCACGCGCTTTACCGTAACCAAAACCAACGCGACCGTTACCATCACCAACTACAGTCAGAGCTGTGAAGGAGAAAATACGACCACCTTTAACGGTTTTAGATACGCGGTTAACCGCGATCAGCTTTTCCTGCAGTTCGCCAGCTTGTTTTTCGATGTGAGCCATCTTACACCTCTACCTTAGAACTGAAGGCCAGCTTCACGGGCAGCATCTGCCAGTGCCTGGACACGACCATGATATTGGAACCCGGAACGGTCAAAAGAAACATCTTTGATGCCTTTTTCCAGAGCGCGTTCAGCAACAGCTTTACCTACAGCTGCAGCAGCGTCTTTGTTACCGGTGTACTTCAATTGTTCAGCGATAGCTTTTTCTACAGTAGAAGCAGCTACCAGAACTTCAGAACCGTTCGGTGCAATTACCTGTGCGTAAATATGACGCGGGGTACGATGTACCACCAGGCGAGTTGCACCCAGCTCCTGGAGCTTGCGGCGTGCGCGGGTCGCACGACGGATACGAGCAGATTTCTTATCCATAGTGTTACCTTACTTCTTCTTAGCCTCTTTGGTACGCACGACTTCGTCGGCGTAACGAACACCCTTGCCTTTATAAGGCTCAGGACGACGGTAGGCGCGCAGATCTGCTGCAACCTGACCGATCAGCTGTTTATCAGCGCCTTTCAGCACGATTTCAGTCTGAGACGGACATTCTGCAGTGATTCCCGCAGGCAGCTGATGGTCAACTGGGTGAGAGAAACCTAAAGCCAGGTTTACTACATTCCCTTTAACCGCTGCACGATAACCTACACCAACCAGCTGAAGCTTCTTAGTGAAGCCTTCGGTAACACCGACAACCATTGCATTCAGCAGGGCACGCGCGGTACCAGCCTGAGCCCATCCATCTGCGTAACCATCACGCGGACCGAAGGTCAGTGCATTATCTGCATGATTTACTGCAACAGCATCGTTGAGAGTACGAGTCAGCTCGCCGTTTTTACCTTTGATCGTAATAACCTGACCGTTGATTTTTACATCAACGCCGGCAGGAATAACGACCGGTGCTTTAGCAACACGAGACATTTTTTCCTCCGATTAGGCTACGTAGCAGATAATTTCGCCACCAAGACCAGCCTGGCGCGCTGCACGATCAGTCATAACACCTTTAGAGGTAGAAACAACTGCGATACCCATGCCAGCCATAACTTTCGGCAGCTCGTCTTTACGCTTATAAATGCGCAGACCTGGGCGACTGACACGCTGAATGCTTTCTACAACAGCTTTACCCTGGAAATACTTGAGAGTAAGTTCCAGTTCCGGCTTGGTGTCGCCTTCAACTTTAAAATCTTCAATAAAACCTTCTTCCTTCAGCACGTTGGCAATTGCCACTTTCAGCTTGGAGGAAGGCATGGTGACCGCAGCTTTATTCGCGGCCTGACCGTTACGGATACGGGTCAGCATATCCGCGATCGGATCTTGCATGCTCATCTGTCTTTACTCCCGTGATTCAATTGGTAATTACCAGCTAGCCTTTTTCAAGCCTGGTACTTCACCGCGCATGGCGGCTTCACGCAGTTTGATACGGCTCAACCCGAACTTGCCCACATAGCCATGCGGACGACCTGTTTGACGGCAGCGGTTACGCTGACGGGACGGGCTGGAATCACGCGGCAGAGACTGCAGCTTGAGAACTGCGTTCCAACGATCTTCGTCGGTCGCGTTCACATCAGAGATAATAGCTTTCAGTTCAGCGCGTTTTGCGAAGTACTTATCAGCTAAAGCTACGCGCTTTACTTCGCGTGCTTTCATTGATTGCTTAGCCATTCAGTAACCCTACCTTACTTGCGGAACGGGAAGTCAAAGGCAGCCAGCAGAGCACGGCCTTCTTCATCAGATTTCGCAGTAGTGGTAATGGTAATATCCAAACCACGCACGCGGTCGACTTTATCGTAGTCGATTTCTGGGAAGATGATCTGCTCACGGACACCCATGCTGTAGTTACCACGACCGTCGAAAGACTTAGCGGACAAGCCACGGAAGTCACGGATACGTGGAACAGCAATAGTGATCAGGCGCTCAAAGAACTCCCACATGCGTTCGCCACGCAGAGTTACTTTACAGCCGATCGGATAGCCCTGACGGATTTTGAAGCCTGCAACTGATTTGCGTGCTTTGGTGATCAGCGGTTTTTGACCGGAGATTGCTGTCAGGTCAGCTGCTGCGTTATCCAGCAGTTTCTTGTCAGCGATCGCTTCACCAACACCCATGTTCAGGGTGATCTTCTCGACCCGAGGGACTTGCATGACAGAATTGTAGTTAAACTCAGTCATGAGTTTAGCGACTACTTCGTCTTTGTAGTAATCATGCAGTTTCGCCATCGTACTACTCCAAATTACTTGATAGTTTCGCTGTTAGATTTGAAGAAACGGACTTTTTTGCCGTCTTCGAATCTAAAGCCTACACGGTCAGCCTTGCCGGTTGCCGCGTTGAAGATAGCAAGGTTAGAGATCTGAATAGCTGCTTCTTTCTCTACGATGCCGCCTGGTTGGTTCAGGGCCGGAACCGGCTTCTGATGTTTCTTAACCAGGTTGATACCTTCAACAATGACCTTGCCGGAAGACAGGACATTCTTAACTTTACCGCGTTTACCTTTATCTTTACCGGTTAACACGATAACTTCGTCATCACGACGGATCTTCGCTGCCATGATTCGCTCCTTAGAGTACTTCTGGTGCCAGAGAGATAATTTTCATGAACTTCTCGTTACGAAGTTCACGAGTTACCGGCCCAAAAATACGCGTACCGATAGGTTGCTCGCTGTTATTGTTTAAAATAACGCATGCATTACCATCGAAGCGAATGACAGAACCGTCCGGGCGACGAACACCCTTCTTGGTGCGCACCACTACCGCCTTCAGCACATCACCTTTTTTGACCTTACCACGCGGAATTGCTTCCTTGATGGTGATCTTGATGATATCGCCGACGCCTGCGTAGCGACGGTGCGAGCCACCCAGAACCTTGATACACATTACGCGACGTGCACCGGAGTTGTCGGCGACGTTCAGCATAGTCTGTTCTTGGATCATTTTAGTGCTCCGCTAATGTCAACTACTACTGAGACCCGAAAATCAGGTCGTTAAAAAAGCCCCATATCGGGGGCGCGGCATTATAACACCGCTTCAACGATATGGGTAGAAAAAATAAACGGCTCATCGCTGAGCCGTTTATTCGTTGAGAATGCCTACTGTATTACAGAACGGCTTTCTCTACAACGCGAACCAGCGTCCAGGACTTAGTCTTGGACAGCGGACGGCATTCGCGGATTTCAACCACGTCACCAGTACCGCATTCGTTGTTCTCGTCATGTACGTGCAGTTTGGTCGTACGCTTAATGAATTTACCGTAGATCGGGTGTTTCACAAAACGTTCGATAGCAACAACGATGGATTTCTCCATTTTATCGCTAACAACGCGACCTTGCAGAGTACGGATTTTATCGGTCATTACGCACCCGCCTTCTCAGTCAGTAAAGTCTTAACGCGTGCGACGTCACGACGCACTTGCTTCAACAGGTGAGACTGTTGCAGCTGGCCACTTGCAGCCTGCATACGCAGGTTGAACTGCTCACGCAGCAGATTCAGCAGCTCGGTGTTCAGCTCTTCAACACTCTTCTCACGCAGCTCTTTTGCTTTCATTACATCACCGTCTTAGTTACAAAGGTGGTTTTAATCGGCAGTTTCGCTGCTGCCAGCTTGAATGCTTCACGGGCCAGCTCTTCCGGTACGCCGTCCATTTCATACAGGACTTTACCCGGCTGAATCAAGGCAACCCAATACTCCACGTTACCTTTACCTTTACCCATACGCACTGCCAGCGGCTTTTCAGTGATCGGTTTGTCCGGGAATACACGGATCCAGATCTTACCTTGACGCTTAACTGCACGGGTCATAGCACGACGTGCTGCTTCGATCTGACGGGCAGTCAGACGACCACGGCCAACAGCTTTCAGACCGAAGCTGCCGAAGCTAACATCCGCGCCAGCAGCCAGACCGCGGTTACGGCCTTTGTGCATTTTACGGAATTTTGTACGCTTTGGTTGTAACATCAGCGACGCTCCTTATTTACGGCCTTTACGCTGCTGCTTTTTAGGTTGCGCAGCCGGTTTTTCCGGTTGTTCAACAGCAGCCATACCACCCAGGATCTCGCCTTTGAAGATCCACACTTTAACGCCGATTACACCGTAAGTGGTGTGCGCTTCAGAGGTGTTGTAGTCGATGTCAGCACGCAGAGTGTGCAGAGGTACGCGACCTTCGCGGTACCATTCGGTACGTGCGATTTCCGCGCCGCCCAGACGGCCGCTAACTTCAACTTTGATACCTTTAGCGCCCAGACGCATTGCGTTCTGTACAGCACGCTTCATAGCACGACGGAACATAACACGACGTTCCAGCTGAGAAGTGATGCTGTCAGCAACCAATTTTGCGTCCAGTTCAGGCTTACGCACTTCGGCGATATTGATCTGAGCAGGAACGCCAGCAATATCCGCTACGACTTTGCGCAGTTTTTCTACGTCTTCGCCTTTCTTACCGATAACGATACCCGGGCGAGCGGTGTGAATGGTCACACGGATGCTCTTAGCCGGACGCTCGATAACGATACGAGATACAGACGCTTTAGCCAGTTCCTTAGTCAGGTACTGACGTACTTTAAAATCGCTGTCCAGGTTGTCAGCGAATTCTTTGGTGTTCGCAAACCAGGTTGAGTTCCATGGTTTTACAATACCCAGGCGAATACCATTAGGATGTACTTTCTGACCCATTGCTAGTCTCCAGAGTCTCAGCGATCGGACACAACCACAGTAATGTGGCTGGTGCGCTTCAGGATGCGATCTGCACGACCTTTTGCACGCGGCATAATGCGCTTCATGCTCGGGCCTTCGTCTACGAAAATTTTCGTAACTTTCAGATCGTCAATGTCAGCGCCATCGTTGTGTTCAGCGTTAGCAATGGCAGATTCCAGGACTTTCTTAACCAGTACAGCCGCTTTCTTATTGGTGTAGGTCAGAATATCCAGAGCCTGCGACACTTTCTTACCGCGAATCAGGTCTGCAACAAGGCGAACCTTCTGAGCAGAAGAACGAGCATGGCGATGTTGAGCTAAAGTTTCCATCTCTTCCTCCTACCTTATTTCTTCTTCGCTTTTTTATCAGCAGCGTGGCCGCGATAAGTACGAGTCGGTGCGAATTCACCCAGTTTGTGACCGACCATTTCGTCGGAAACAAATACCGGAACGTGCTGACGACCATTATGGACAGCGATGGTCAAACCGATCATGTTAGGAAAGATCGTTGAACGACGGGACCAAGTGCGCAGGGGCTTCTTGTCTCCGCTTTCCACCGCTTTCTCTACCTTCTTCAGCAAGTGCAGGTCAATAAAAGGACCTTTCTTGAGAGAACGTGGCATGGCTTATCCTCTAAAATTATTTGCTACGGCGACGTACGATGAATTTATCAGTACGCTTGTTGCTGCGGGTCTTCTTACCTTTGGTCTGAACGCCCCACGGAGTTACCGGGTGCTTACCAAAGTTACGACCTTCACCACCACCATGTGGGTGGTCGACTGGGTTCATCGCAGTACCGCGAACGGTAGGACGAACACCACGCCAGCGTGCAGCACCTGCTTTACCCAGAACGCGCAGCATATGCTCAGCATTGCCAACTTCGCCCAGAGTTGCACGGCAGTCTGCTTCGACTTTACGCATTTCACCAGAACGCAGACGCAGGGTGACATAAGCACCATCACGAGCAACGATCTGAACGTAAGTACCAGCGGAACGTGCCAGCTGACCGCCTTTACCTGGTTTCATTTCTACGTTATGAACGGTAGAACCAACCGGGATATTGCGCATCGGCAGGGTGTTACCTGCTTTGATTGCAGCATCAACGCCAGACTGAATCTGGTCGCCAGCTTTCAGGCCTTTAGGGGCCAGGATGTAACGGCGTTCACCGTCTTTGTACAGAACCAGCGCGATGTTCGCGGAGCGGTTCGGATCGTACTCAAGACGTTCAACAACTGCCGGGATACCGTCTTTGTTGCGTTTGAAGTCAACAATACGATAAGCCTGCTTGTGACCACCACCGATGTGACGAGTGGTGATGCGGCCATTGTTGTTACGACCACCGGATTTGCTGTTTTTTTCAACCAGCGGAGCAAAAGGTTTGCCCTTGTGCAGCTCTGGGTTGACCACTTTAACAACGTGGCGACGACCCGGAGATGTCGGTTTACATTTAACAACTGCCATTGTATTACTCCTCCGACTTACTCAGCGCCGCCGACGAAGTCCAGATTCTGGCCTTCCTTCAGGGTGACGTAAGCTTTTTTCCAGTCGCTACGACGACCGATACGCTGTCCGTGACGTTTAACTTTCCCTTTAACTACCAGGGTGTTAACGACTTCGACTTCGACTTCAAACAGTTTCTGCACAGCAGCTTTGATTTCTGCTTTGGTCGCGTCTTTAGCAACTTTGAGAACGATGGTGTTAGTTTTTTCCATCGCAGTAGACGCTTTTTCAGAAACGTGCGGTGCGCGCAGCACTTTCAGCAGACGTTCTTCACGAATCATGCCAGCATCTCCTCAACTTGCTTAACAGCATCAGCAGTCATTACGACTTTGTCGAAGGCGATCAGGCTAACCGGGTCGATACCAGTTGCATCGCGTACGTCAACCTTGTGCAGGTTGCGCGCAGCCAGGAACAGGTTTTCGTCCAGCTCACCGGTGATGATCAGCACATCTTCCAGAGCCATGTCTTTCAGTTTCTGTGCCAGCAGCTTAGTTTTAGGCGCTTCTACAGAGAATGATTCGACAACGATCAGACGATCCTGACGTACCAGTTCGGACAGAATGCTTTTCAGCGCGCCGCGGTACATCTTTTTGTTAACTTTTTGACTGTGGTCCTGTGGACGAGCAGCGAAGGTCACGCCACCTGAACGCCAGATCGGGCTCTTGATAGAACCTGAACGCGCACGGCCGGTACCTTTCTGGCGCCACGGCTTTTTGCCTGAACCAGTTACTTCAGCACGAGTCTTCTGAGCACGAGTACCCTGACGAGCACCAGCTGCATAAGCAACAACAACCTGGTGAACCAGCGCTTCGTTGAAATCACGACCGAAGGTAGTTTCGGAAACAGTCAGCGCGCTCTGCGCGTCTTTCAATACTAATTCCATTGCTATCCCCTTACGCCTTCACAGCTGGTTTAACGATCAGGTCGCAACCGGTCGCACCCGGAACACCACCTTTAACCAGCAGCAGGTTGCGCTCAGCGTCAACACGTACTACGTCCAGGCTCTGAACGGTTACACGTTCGTTGCCCAGCTGACCTGCCATTTTCTTGCCTTTGAACACTTTGCCCGGAGTCTGGTTCTGACCGATAGAACCCGGAACGCGGTGAGACAAGGAGTTACCGTGAGTAGCGTCCTGGGTACGGAAGTTCCAGCGCTTAACGGTACCAGCGAAACCTTTACCTTTAGAGGTACCGGTTACGTCAACTTTTTTAACGTCAGCAAACAGTTCAACGCTAATGTTCTGACCAACGGTGTATTCTTCACCATCTGCCAGACGGAATTCCCACAGGCCGCGGCCAGCTTCTACGCCAGCTTTAGCAAAGTGGCCAGCTTCCGGCTTAGTTACACGGTTAGCTTTTTTAGCACCGGTGGTAACCTGAACAGCGCGATAGCCATCGTTAGCCAGATCTTTAACCTGAGTAACGCGGTTTGCTTCAACTTCGATAACGGTTACTGGGATAGATACGCCATCTTCAGTGAAGATGCGGGTCATACCCACTTTTTTACCGACTAAACCAATCATTGTATCAACCTCTCAATCGCTCGATGACCTGATTAACCCAGGCTGATCTGCACGTCTACACCGGCAGCCAGGTCCAGACGCATCAGAGCATCAACGGTTTTTTCAGTTGGCTCAACGATGTCAACCAGACGCTTGTGAGTACGGATCTCGTACTGATCACGCGCGTCTTTGTTGACGTGCGGGGAGATCAGAACGGTGAAACGCTCTTTGCGGGTCGGCAGCGGGATCGGACCACGAACCTGCGCACCAGTGCGCTTGGCAGTCTCGACGATTTCCGCGGTTGATTGATCGATCAGACGATGATCAAACGCTTTCAAACGGATACGGATTCTTTGGTTCTGCATGAGACCAGAGCTCCAATTATTTTATAGACGAAATAGTTACTCCTCAAACCCATTACGATTGATGGGAGAGTGTAACCGTTCTTACAGAGTTCCCCGATTGGGAACATTGTCTGGTATTGCTTTCGCAGTACCGGTGGCTCATATCGAACCGCTGTCAATATTAGACAAGCCCGCGCATTATACGTAAATCTCAGTCTTAAGCAAGTGCCGCGTATAAATTAATCACTCGTTCACCAATGCGGCGCTCCTTCCACTCTGATTGTATGTCCTGTGGTGCAACGCGTTTTCCGTGGAAGAGAGCATCCATAACCCATATCCCAGGCTTGTAGGGCCGCCGGGTTTACCTGAAGGTAAACTCTTTACCAGATAAGGCTTGCCCATGTACATCGACCTCCCCTTTCTGTTGATTTATGTTTCGCTATCAGGGCTGCTCTTAGTCCATGACCTACGTACCGGGTTGCTGCCCGACAAATTTACCTGCCCTCTTTTGTGGGGCGGTCTTATTTATCATCAATGCTGCAGACCTGCACAGTTATCCGACGCGCTTTGGGGTGCTGTAGCGGGCTATGGGGTATTTGCTTTGTTCTACTGGGGGTATCGTTTGATATGCCGACAGGAAGGGTTAGGCTTTGGTGATGTCAAATTTCTTGCCGCGCTAGGCGCATGGCATTGCTGGGAATCATTACCACTTTTGGTTTTACTTGCCGCGGGTATGGCATGTTGCCTCACCGGGATTTCCTGCGTCCGTTACGGGAAACAGGTACTAAAAAACCCGCTGCCATTTGGGCCATATCTGGCGGCTGCGGGTTTTGTTATTGGCCTGGTAAGTATGATACAGGGCGGTTAGTCACTGACTTTAATTTGCGATTGCAGATAATTTTGTAAGCCAAGTTTTGCAATCAGGTCCAGCTCGGTTTCGAGCCAGTCAATATGCCCTTCTTCTTCAGTCAGGATCTCAATCATCATATCCCGGCTGACATAATCATGAACGCTATCGGCATAGGCAATGGCTTCACGTAAGTCTTTAGCACCATCGAGTTCGAGTCGAAGATCGGATTGCAGCATCTCTTCAACGTCTTCGCCAATACCCAACTTGCCAAGATCCTGCAAGTTCGGGATCCCTTCTAAGAATAAAATACGCTCGATATATTTATCAGCGTGTTTCATCTCATCGATAGATTCATGGTACTCAACATCATTGAGGCGAGTCAGTCCCCAGTTTTTAAACATACGAGCATGGAGAAAATACTGGTTGATCGCGACAAGCTCATTTCCCAATAGTTTATTGAGATAATTTATGATTTTAACATCACCTTTCATTTTATAGTCCCTCCGCTTCCACTCTTAGAGCGTAGATGGGGCTACAGGGATGTCAAAAAAAAGAGTGTGACTTAGGCGATCTCTTTAAATTCTGGCATTTGCGTTAATTCATCCTGCATGACTTCGCGGGCAGCACGAATGCACTTACCGCATTGATTTCCAACAGGAATAAATTTACGTAATTGCTGAAAAGACTGAGGATGAAACTGGCGAACAGCCTGACGTATTTTTTTATCACTTATCGCATTACACAAACAAACGTACATGATCGCTCCCGTTCAATTTCTGCGCAAAGTGTAAATGAGAATAGTTATGATTACAATAGCACAACGCGATTTACGCAGCGGGAGAATGAATAAAAAATGCGAATAAATATGACAACGACTAAATTGCAGGTAGCAAAAAGGGCGCCGAAGCGCCCTTTTTAAGCTCAAAGCTAATTAATCAATAATTAGCTCATTACTTTAGCAACAACGCCCGCACCAACAGTACGGCCGCCTTCACGGATTGCGAAACGCAGACCGTCATCCATCGCGATTGGGTGGATCAGGGTAACAACCATTTTGATGTTGTCGCCCGGCATTACCATCTCTACGCCTTCCGGCAGTTCGATGGTACCAGTCACGTCAGTAGTACGGAAGTAGAACTGCGGACGGTAGCCTTTGA
>NZ_JBIMRA010000037.1:0-26220 GCF_043945515.1 Citrobacter freundii complex sp. 2024EL-00216
TTCGCAGCATTAAAAGAGTCTCTGGTGCAACTGGAACAGGAACGTAAAGGTAAAACGCCATGACTGTATTTGAATATCTACAGGCTCATCCGAATACCACCAGCGGTGAAATCGCCAAAGGTATGAACAAAAAGACAGCTTCGATCGCTGGCGCATTATCGCAACTCTATGGCACCGGCCGGATCGTGAAGTCTGGTGTTCGCAAGGGCATTCCAACATACCGTGTTAACGATATGCCGTTTGGGTGCAGTAACAGCTTAACCATGATGTTTAACCAGCTATTAAACACAGCCAGAAAGGGAGCTGCACAATGAGTAAATCTCTGAACGCACGTTGCATCCGTCGCTGGACCGTCGAATTTAAAGGCCGCTGCGACTCGAAACACAGTCCGTACTGGCGTAAGCACCACCTTCGCAGTTACATCCGGGAATGTGCCCTGACTACCGCTGATTGCATGGTAGAGCGTATGGCAGAGGATAATGCGATGGTAGATTTTCAGGGGACTAATCGAGGGTGGTCGCCGGAGTTCTCTGCCTGGTACCACGAACGCCGTGAACAGTATCTCAAAGAAGCTCGTGACTATCTGAACGAAGACGCCACCAATGACGAGATCGACGAGGAAATCCAGAACGAGCTGGAGGCCTGGAATGACTAACAGCCCAATGACAGCACTCAACAAACAGGCGCTTCGTGAAGTGGCTAATGCCGCAAACATAGCTTCATGGGGTAAGTGGGAGTCGTATAAGCCACACAAAGGCGCGAGAGGATATGAAGTAAAAGTTGGGACAAAAACAGTGGCTCAACACTGCCTTAAAGTTGATTCAGCATTCATCGCTGCAACCAACCCATCCACCGTGCTGGCGATGCTGGATGAGATGGAAGCCAAAGATAAACGTATTGAAGAGGAAATTTGCCGAGCTAATCGTGAGCATCATCGCGGCTTCATGATGGCCTGCAACCACCTGAAAGAGCATGCAAACATTCATTATGCCGACGCCGCCGAGATGGAAATTGCAGCATTACGCCAGCGCATAGCAGAACTGGAGGCGCGGACAGTGACGCTGCCCCAATATCGCAATTCACCGGACATGCACACAAAACAGTTTTATGAGGCTATCGGATTTAATCAGGGGCTTGATATTTTCATAGAAGCACTCCGCGCCGCTGGCATTGGCGTGAAGGGGGAGTGAGATGGCGGACGTAACAAAAATGGAGTGTGTTCACTCCACTAATCCTGAGTGGTTTTCACCAGGTGATATTTATGATTCCGAGAAACGCGGACCTGATATTTGTATTTGCGGTGACAACCTCGTGTCCGACCTTAACCCGGAAGACTGGTACGAGATGAGCCAGCGAGTCGATGGGCTATGGTTTCTTACCGGCTTTCAGCAATCAGTCTTGTTTAGAACCGTGAGGACTAACCCATGACAACTAACCACCCGGCGCACGGTCCTGTATCACTCGATCGCCTGCACCAGATACGCGAAATACTCAGCAAAGCAGCAGCACAAAGCGACGGAGGTAATCTCGGCTACGCAATGGCTGATGCTGTGAAGGTGATTGATGGGGTGATTGCAGCGTTTGATGCTGAGCCGGTATGGAAATATTTGAAGGGTAATTATCGCCACTTTATAAAAGCACCTGATTGGGCAACCTTACGTACCCGGGTTAACGGTGGTGATGCATGGCTTGAGCGTAGAGAAATTGGCGCGCTATTTATCGCAATCGGCAAAAAGAAGGATGGGGCATTCGCGATTACCCATCTCCCTTTAGAAGGGGAAGAAATCATAGCTATTAGAGAGAAAATATGAACAACTTAATGATCGACCTTGAATCCATGGGCAAAAAACCGAATGCCCCTATCGTCTCCATTGGTGCCGTATTCTTCGATCCGCAAAGCGGTGAATTGGGTCAGGAGTTTTACACCGCCGTTAACCTTGAAAGCGCTATGGAGCAGGGAGCGGTGCCGGATGGTGACACTATTCTGTGGTGGTTAAGACAAAGCTCAGAAGCACGATCAGCAATCTGTGTTGATGATGCGATGCCGATATCGTCTGCCCTATCTGAACTGAGCCATTTCATTAACCGACATTCTGATAACCCGAAATATTTAAAAGTTTGGGGCAATGGAGCTACTTTCGACAACGTTATATTGCGCGGCGCATATGAGCGCGCCGGCCAAGTTTGCCCGTGGCAATTTTGGAACGATCACGACGTCAGAACCATCGTCACATTAGGCAGAGTGGTGGGTTTCGATCCAAAGCGAGATATGCCATTCGATGGGGTCGCACATAACGCACTGGCCGATGCGCGCCATCAGGCAAAATACGTGTCCGCGATCTGGCAGAAACTAATCCCAACCACCAGCAACAGCTAAAATTTTCCCCGGGTGCAGCCGGGGTAATGGAGAAATATATGCTGAGCCTCGATTGTGTTCCCATCTCAACTTATTGCAAAGAGACTGGCGAAACCCCGGATGCCATCAACAAACGTGTGCAACGTGGAGTATGGCGTGAAGGGGTTCAAGTGCTAAAGGTCGACGGTGTTAAGGAAAGATGGATTGATCTTAGTGAGGTTGCAAAATGGGCTCGACAGAATCGCCTAAACTCCCGCGCGGCGTAACTATCAGGAAACATCGCAACGGTGAAACTATCAATATTACCTTCACTTATAAAGGGGTTAAATGCCGTGAGCCCCTTTCTAATCTGGACGTAATACCTAAAAATATCAAATACGCCGAGAGAACTCTCGGCGAAATCCACAATAAAATTGAACGAGGAACTTTTAATTACGCAGAATATTTCCCGCGTTCAACAAGGTTAAAAATATTTGGCAATGCTGCTTCTGGTAAAACTATCAAAATGTACCTTGACGAATATATTGATATTTGTGAGACGCGTAATTTATCGCCATCAACAATTGGCGGTTATAAAAAATGCCGTAGTGCTCTGTCGTCATTGCATATATTACCAGCCAGCGAGCTAACACCAGCGGCATTAAAACAGTGGATCCAGAGCCAGAAGACAACACTTAAAACCATCAGAAACCAGCTTTCCTTTCTGCGCTCGTCGCTAGATGAAGCCGTAACTGATGGAGTATTGCAAATTAACCCAGTTTCGCTGGTTACAGCATCACGCTATCAAAGCAATAAAAGCGATGCAGAAAGTAGTTATATTGTCGATCCGCTGTCGCCGGCCGAGGTTAGTGCGCTGTTAATATCAACAGGAAATAAACAGTGGGAGAACTTATTCAGGTTTGCGATCCAGACAGGGCTGCGAAGCTCTGAACTGTGCGCGCTCCGCTGGAGGGATATTGATTTCGTTGAGAAGACGGCACATGTACAGAGCGCCAGTGTGTCGGGCGTGACCAAAGGGACTAAAACGAAGGCGGGAACTCGAAAAGTAGAATTAACCGAGGAAGCGATGATCGCGCTCAACGATCAAAAGCCATTCAGCTTCATGAAGGACGGTTGTGTCTTTGAGGATCCAAAGACAAACAAGCCATGGGCCAGCGCGGATGCCATCAGGAAAAAAGCCTGGGTGCCAACACTACGAAAAGCCGGTATCAGGTATCGTAATCCCTATCAGACCCGGCACACGTTTGCCACATGTCTGATCAGCCGTGGCGTAAACCTTTTCTGGCTTGCGGCGCAAATGGGCCATAAGGGACCGGAGATGCTCTTCAGGCATTATGGCCGCTATCTGAAGGAATATGACGGCAACACGGAGAGAAAGCCAAAGCTGGTCAGTGGCAGGAACTGAAAGGAGCCGTAAAGGAGCCGCAGAAATCAAGGCAAGTTGATAGCCATTACAAATTAGTTAGTTACAAAGTTTCGGACACGGGTTCAACTCCCGCCAGCTCCACCAAAATTCTCCATCGGTGATTACCAGAGTCATCCGATGAAGTCCTAAGAGCCCGCACAGCGCAAGCCTTGCGGGCTTTTTTGTGTCTGCAATTTGTCCCGCGAAGTCTGATGCTAACTAATTAAATCCGAACCTTTTAGGCCCATTGATAGGCCCAACGAAATGCTCTATTGTTTTCGTTGGGCCTAAACGCATGGAGACTCCCCATGGCAAGAAAAACCAAGCCGTTAACCGATACGGAAATCAAAGCCGCCAAACCTAAAGATGCCGATTACCAGTTGTATGATGGTGACGGACTTACTCTGTTAATCAAGTCCAGTGGTAGTAAGCTCTGGCAATTCCGTTACTATCGACCTCTAACCAAGCAGCGAACCAAACAGAGCTTTGGTGCCTACCCCGCCGTCTCACTTTCTGATGCGCGTAAACTCAGAGCTGAATCTCGAGTTTTGTTGGCGAAAGACATTGATCCTCAGGAACATCAGAAAGAACAGTTAAGAAATTCTCAAGAGGCTAAAACCAACACTTTCCTGGTAGTTGCCGAGCGTTGGTGGAATGTGAAGAAAGCCAGCGTAACAGAAGACTATGCCGACGATATCTGGCGCTCACTTGAGAGAGATATTTTTCCAGTAATCGGTGATATCAGTGTCACTGAGATTAAGGCTCATACTCTGGTTAAAGCAGTGCAGCCGGTTCAGGCCAGAGGCGCATTAGAGACAGTCCGACGCCTTTGTCAGCGTATTAACGAAGTCATGATTTATGCGCAGAACACAGGTCTGATTGATGCGGTTCCCAGCGTAAACATCGGGAAAGCATTCGAGAAACCGCAAAAGAAAAACATGCCCAGCATCCGCCCGGATCAACTTCCACAGCTAATGCAGACTATGCGTACGGCAAGTATCAGCCTGTCCACACGATGCCTGTTCATGTGGCAGCTTCTCACAATTACCCGCCCTGCCGAAGCTGCTGAGGCTAGATGGGATGAGATCGATTTTGATGCTAACGAATGGAAAATTCCTGCAGCTCGAATGAAGATGAACCGGGACCATACGGTTCCACTATCAGATGAGGCTCTCTCTATTCTGGAAATGATGAAGTCACTTAGCGGAAACCGGGAGTTTATCTTCCCCAGTCGTATAAAGCCAAGTAAGCCTATGAACAGTCAAACGGTAAATGCTGCGCTCAAACGTGCCGGATTTAGTGGTGTGCTCGTCTCACATGGATTGCGTTCTATAGCCAGCACCGCCCTCAATGAACAAGGATTTCCCCCAGATGTTATTGAAGCCGCACTTGCACATGTAGATAAAAACGAGGTACGTCGCGCCTATAACCGTAGTGATTATATTGAACAACGTCGCCCAATGATGCAGTGGTGGGCTGATTTTATTAAAACAGCAGATAGCAGAAGCATTATTGATGGTGGTAATAAGGAGTTGCGCCTTGTTGGGTAACCCCTTCATAAGAAATTATATTAACAGGCATTATCTTTTTTATTTCGTCACAACAGTGTCAAACGCGGCTTTGATCACCTTATCATTTCTTGACCAGTCATAAATCCTTCTGCGCATTTGTTCCCAGGGCGCGTAATACTTTAGCCTTCTCCCTTTACTGACTGAGTCCAGTTTACGCTGTTCATCGTCCATAAATTTATTAATATCATTTTCAAGAGAATCAATAGCCGATGCTTTACTTTTCCAGCCACCTTCCGGCATCTTTTCTTTAAGGAGTTCAACAACCTTCAATTTTAGCGGTGCATAATTCCCTGTCCTAGTTTTCCCGCCAGATTGTGCAGCCCTAGTTAAGTTTTCTTTCCTTTTCTCTATTTTCTCATGTATCATCAGAACATCACACCCACCCATCCACATATTCATGAGTTCCAGAGCATCAAATAAATATTTGAGACAAACAGACTGTTCTTTCTTCTCAGCAGAATGACTTTTATACATCCCCCACCCATGGCATATTAAAGCCAGGCGCAAGTAAATATCGATATCTATGTTTTTAAGGTCAAAGTTTTTTTTAAACAAATCATAAAATTTTAACTTTATTCTATTATGACTAACATAGTTATCCATTTTAAGTTGGGTAAAACTAATCACTGTATTCTTAAAAGTACGTCGATGGACTCGCTTATCTTCTTTAATCTCTCCGTCATTGTCTATAAGTTCCCCATCTTTATTTATTCTCTTTCCCTCATAATTTACAAGCTCACGTTTTTCATTGATATACGCGCCGTCAGAGTTTGTTCGCTTTCCGTTATTACTGATATATAGCCCATTTACATAATCCTCAACAACTCTTTCAGCATCTTTACGATACTCTTCCAAGGTTGATTCAGAGATATACCCGGAAGCTGCCACCGCCTTTGTACGTTCATCATACTTCTTGCTTAACACTTCGACCAAAAAATTAAATTCATTATTTTTCATGCAATTACCAAAAAGTGAATGTGAAGTGCCTACATTAAAAAAATACTTAAGGCACATGGATTTTCACAAAAGTCATGCTGCTGTACCTTCTGCCCATCCCCTGAACTACAGTGAGAATTCATTATGACTACACAACCAATTACCATCCTGCGTTTGCCCGGTGTTCTGAAGAGAATCGGTATCGCCCGCTCCACTGTTTACGACTGGATGAACCCGAGATCTCCCCGTTACGATCCAACATTCCCCAGACCGGTCAGACTGGGCCAAAAATCTGTCGGCTGGCGCGAGTCTGATTTAGATCACTGGTTATCATCCCGCAGCCTTCATAATGTACACTAAAAACAGGGATCCCTGGCGCATAAGCATCAGGGATCTTTGATTTAATTCAAATTAATCAGACAAGTCTACACTGCCTCATAATCAGCAAAAACGAGCCTGAGGTGTGGCAAGTACTGTTACCTGTTGACGCCATCAATGACCCCCATCCCTTTGTTGATACTTGCTCCCCTTGAAAGATACCCTGCTGGAATTTTTGTCTGTAACCTCTTACCTGTACCACAGACGAAGTTTGTGCGAGAGTAAGAACGGTTACATGCACATATTAATACGGAAGTATCCCTGCTGTTTCCTGCTACTGGTAGCAGGAAACAGCAGCCAGTCATTCATTAAAAAATCAACTCCGGTGAATCCTGATGATTTGGTGAAAACTCCCGTTTGTATTTCTTTCCCTATACATAGAAATACTCCCATACTCTTCAAGTATCTTTAATGCCTTATTCAAACGCGTACCATCCCTGAGTTGATACGGAGCGTAACGCCTGACATGTGTTTTAGCCACCAGGGTACATATACCCCCCTGATTTAATGGCCCCTGCAATAGCCATTGATAGAGGAGACTGGCATCCTCTTCACCTTTGTCCATTCGCACTGTCATCACCTTAACCACCTGGTTATAATAATACTTAATAACAGGGATAATATTTTCCAGTACTATACGCTCTATTTCATCACCTTCCATTTTAAGAAAGAAATGAATCAGCGCTGCCAGTCTGGCTGTATTCTCCGGTACTTTAGAGAGTATTCCGGCCAGGGCATTATGCTTGCTTTTATCTGCCACGATCTGATTTTCAACTTCACGCTGAAATTCAGAAAACAATTTTTCAGCATCAGGAGAAAAACGAAGTATCTTCGGCGATACGTTGCTGATAGTTAACTCCAGTAACTCACTTATTCGTTGATGGAATTCTTCCAGATACTGACCATCGCATTTCGCTTCTGAAGATGTCTGACGCGTCCCCTGCGTTGTTGTAGTCACTGACCACAGGCATCTGGCAAAAAAACCATTCCCCATTGCCCGTTCACCCCGCTTTTTGATAAAGCTGTTCAACTCATTTAACTGCGTCAGGATAAGAATGATAAAACGACTGTCATCAATCACCAGGCGGTGGTTTTTTCGTTCCACGTCGAAGGGAACACCATCCCACAATTGATTAAATAAAGGGGAGTTGTTCATCGCCCTTCCGTTTAGCACACCACCGCCTTCATCAGATACCAGCCCGGCGGAACCAATGTTTTCTGACAGTCCTTTGACGATGGCTTCATGCGTTGCGTCGTTGTAAATCAGCTTAGGTAACCTGGGGGATTCCGGTTTTGCAAGATAATGTTCCCGTAGTCTTTCCCGCTCACGGGTACTGTCCACTCCTTTTTTTTCATTCTTTCTGATGATGCTAAGTATCGATTTATTGATTTCCTGCCAGGCCAGTAAGTCCGCCTCGTACACCCTGACCTTTTCGGAGTAGGATTTCAGTGCCTGTTTTTCAAACTCCAGTATGGGTTTCATTACCAGGTTGAAAACTGCCGTTTTTCGTTCCCCTGATTCTGCGATAATCACGTTATACAAAGAGACAGGGCTTCTTCTTCCATCCTTATGCTGAAAGGTCACCAGTGCCTGAGATGCCAGTGACATAGCACTCAGACATGTACCCATGATCAACTCGACAGGGGCCTGCGTTAAGTCAATGATATCCTGTGCAACGTCTCTAAGCCCCTTGGGAAAATGTTGTGAGGGATATTCATTGTTAGCAATTGTGTTATACATAAAAACTCCTGATCAAAATATCGACACAAATAGCGTCAGGAGCAACTTACATTCTGCTTTTAATTTTGAAAACACCTCAGACCAGAATTAGCTTGCATTAGACTTATTTAGTTTAATAATTTACAAATAGATCTCCACTATATTTCCATTCACTTCTGACTGCAGCCGAAGTTACGAGCACCATCTCCGCTTTGTTTCTGTCTGTTCTTAATCAGATAATCAATTCTCTCTGAAATAGTCTTATAGAAATCATCAATACCGGACTCTTCAAGGCCGCTTTTGTAGAGTTTATATACTGGATTCTTCGGGATATGAACCAGGCGACGATACCGGATATTATCCAGCCCTGTGGCGCTTAACCAGGCATCAGCAACCATGGTATAAAAACTACCGTTATCTGTTTCGAAGGCTTTCACATAGCAGACTGTATCTAGGTTAACGAGAAGACAAATGTGATAATGCTTTCCCCCGACTTTATTGAATTCCCTCACCCAAAGGTACCTCAGTTCGGAGTTATGGACTCTCACACCACGCTCCGCTCTTTTCTTCAGATATACCGGAAACTTTTCATTCAGTGATTTAAAGAACCGGGTGATCACCTCCGCATCATCTCTATAAACTACATTTCCCAGGGGGAAACGCAGATCAAAGCGTATCAGCGCTGTTCTTGGATGTGCGTTTAGTGCTTTTGTCAGGGTTTGCTTTATCCGCTTTTGCTGATAACCGTCACTTTCCCCATACAGGGTATTAATTTTTACTCTTGGCTTTACGGGTTTCATTGCCGTCTCCTGAGATAATCATACATATATGGGTTACTGAGTGATATCTATTGCTCAGTATGGATATTATGAGAGAGTAATTAATGATTTGAGCGTATTGCTCTCCAGAGTTTTCGAATGACATGACTACCTGGCTTTAGTAATATTAATTTTATTAAGTCTGGATAATTGATTTGATGCTCAGTAGTATTACTAATTGTTAATATTTAATTGGTAATAATTACTTGATAACATGGTTAATTAATTAATAATACTAAATACCGACAGTTAATTTCACCATGACACCAGTAATCACTCTCTTTCACATATAATTACTGGTCGAAAGTTATTGTATTGATTTTGCGAAGTTTTTCGAGCCTAAAGGAGTACAGTCTACAGTTTTCTGACGGGGATATGACAAGATGGTCTATCGGGGTGGGGTCATTCCACTATTCTTAGTGCTTGTAAACTCAACAGTTGGCATGAAGCAAGAACTCTAAGTCTGCTGTGAGCGAAAAGCTGACCTTGCCGTTCAATCTGGCAGCCCCCGCTATTAGGTCTTTCGGATGAAATACCTTTATTCATTTGTAATTCATCTGTTGTAAAGAATTAGTAGGACACAGAGATAGCCAGACTGAGAAACAAAAACTCCCGGGTAATAGGTGTACTATCGTAAACCCCGGAATTAACGCATGGTTAAGCCGCCATCAACAGAAATTGACTGACCGGTCACATAGGAAGAGGCATCACTGGATATCGTAGGTTAGGCCCAAGGACAGCTTTGAGCGAGAAGCGGAAGTTCGCAGGTTATTACAACCGGATGTGTTCAGAATATGATTGGCGGTGAGCAGATCACCGCAACTACTTTTTAAAAAAATGACACCCCCCCAACAAGGCCAACAAAAAGAAGGCTGTCAGAATAATCTTTTAATTCATTAAGATATTCATCGTTGTTGCTTTTCATCTTCGCAATAGCTTCCTTGGCACTTTCAGCTTCAACCTCGAAAAAATGTTTTTTGTACCCTTTAAGCTTGAGAAGATCTTTTGCTTCATCATTTACACTACTTTTGGTAAAGACTCTTGCGCCAGACTCGTTGTAATAAAAAACATATACGCTCACAGTAAACCTCCATGAATTGAACGGTTATTTTCTTTATTAACTTAGCACCGAACCCTGTATGGGTATAGTCATACAGGGTACGGTGATTACACTGTTGCCGGCCCCTGGGCTTTTTTGACTACGGTTGTACGACACGAGCCATCAGTGCGTCAATCTGCGCCATTAACGCCCCATGGTGTAATCCTGCTGACCAGCTACACGTTGGTTAACACATTGTGATTCCAGCAATATCCGCTTGTGGCACTCAGGTGACCTAGATAATGGCGATCACTGATGCTCAACTGGACAGTAAGATGTTTTTGTCCAGTTGTACCTGCCTGTGCATTTATCTCAGTAATACCTGAATCAGCTGAACGAAGATATACACTGTTGCGGCCACTTGTATAGTCCGGAACCCCCATCTGAGATAGCGCCATTCATGACGTTCTCTGGCATCAGCTACTTCAATAGCAGGGTCAGAACATTTTCTTTTCCTAGCCCTGAATTCATCGATTACCCACAGGATGAGAATAAAGATGATGATAGTTTTCTGAAGGATAGGATTATCCACAAAGAGTGACTCCGGCCTTACCGCTGATGCAAGCAGAATAGATGAACAATCTGCACGTAGCCATCACTAAATGTAGGGGGAGTATTCGTTTTGTCCTGGTGGATTTTGCGGTGATTCTGTTCATGGCAGTTTGCTCCCCTGCTATCTGGCCGGCAGCGATGAGCGAAGAGCGTACATTGGCCTTGGAGGATATCTGAACTATTCTCCGGAAATTATCTAATAAGCGAATGGTATGGATTACAGGCATGCTTGCAATTCCCGACAAACTATAAACAGCATGAAGTCGCGATTTTTTCTACTATTGGATAAAGTTTTCAACTTTTTGGTCGTTAATTATTTTTTAGATAGATTTTTTCAGGAGAAGAGCAATGGCATTTACCGTCGGTGAAAACTATGCGTTCAGGGACATACAGAAGCGTTATAAATTCCTGAAACCGGGCGAAAAGGGACTGTCGCAGGGCGGTTTTTTAAATCCATCGCGTGGCAATTCCTCCACATTAATTCGCGCCATCTTTGCGCGCAGAGAGGTCAATGGACCTCTGGATAATCTATTGTTCGTTTCTGGCGATAATGAGTACCGAAACTACTTCACCCGTCTTGAGAAAGTGCAAAAGGAATGTAGCCCATTCCTCTATTTTAAAGAAAAGAATGGCGAGTGGTCTTATATGGGGCACAGTAAGGTGGATCGTTTACTGGAGCCCGACTCAAAAGAATTAACCCTCTTGCTTGATGAAATGGGTTGCACGCTGGAAACGGTTGATGAGGTGGATGGCAAACCATTGTGGCAGCTTACAGCATTTGGAGTGCAAAGTTTTATCAGACCGCGTAGACTGGAATTTATAGTGGTCTTAGAGCAGGATGCGTAGCTAACTGTCTTTGTCATCAAATATGTCTGTGGGGCGTTCAGTAACGTCATTTTCAGTATGCTATATCAAGAAGAAACATCACCGTTGTTCGTCGTTTGACGCGACATCACTATAACGAGATGTTCCGCAGACCAACGATGGATTGCTGAGGCCGGTACAGAGACACCTATCGCCAGTAAGATCGAAATAACATCTCGAAAAAAGTGATGCGTTATTATCTGGCTCTATACTAATTCGCCCCTATCGGCCTGACTTAGCCTTGCTCCGAGATTTCCTTCGTCATTTATAGAGGGTGATTTCAGAACAACGCGTCTTTATAGGGATGCCCTACGTTTCTGAAGAAGAAATGCCAAAGATCACAACGTATTAATTAACAGTGAGCAGGTCAGCATCATATAACATATGTTGAGCCCTTATAGTGAAATAGTAAAAGCCCCTTGCGAAGGGGCCTGATTAAGAAAAATTATAGAGAGCTTTTTTTAGCCCCATCGATCTCAGCCTGGCAAACATCATCATTTGTAAATGTATACTGAAGGTAAACATACCCCTGCGCAGAACTGTTCGCTCTTGCTTCAATAGAAATAGCACCAATGTTATTTTTCAGCGGCGTTTCCTGCGTTCCCTTCCAGGTAGCTGAAAGGAATCGTTCCTTTTTGTTAAGCCCCATCATCCAGTCCTGAGGTTCTTTCCAGATAGAACCTGACAGTAAAAGGTCTGTGGTTTCAGCCTTTCCATAAAGCGAGCTTAACGAGCTACTCAACTCTTCAAAGCGAGATTTCAAGGCAAGCCCATAACTATCAGTATCAATGTTTTTACCGACAGCTCTGATTTGGCATAAGCCTGCTTTAGGCGAGATCAACAAACCATACATTTCAAAATCAGCGTTGGGCTTCGGTAACTTATCGGAAGTATAGAGATTTACGCTGTCAGGAAGTGGTTTTAGCTTTGCCCCGATCATATCTTCGATATTCTTTTGAGTCAGGCCAGCCTCGAGTCCGAACGGACCATCAGCTGGTGGCAGCAGAGGGGGCTGTTCATGTCTTGTTTCAGCGGTTGTGTCCTTCTTACTGCTGGCGGTTGCAACATTATCCTGAACCGGTGCAAGCTTAACTTCAGCAAGCCCATATTTAGCCGTGAGATATTTTTGCTGCAACATCGCCATGCTTTGCTCTTCAGTAGCAACCGTTGACAGTTTTAAGACCTGTATTAAACCACCACTGTACTGGCTGGCATCTGTTTTTGCTTCGTTTATTTTTACTGCCAGGTCCTCCATCTCAGCTTTAATAGAAGCAGCAAGTTCAGGGTCTGGCTTGACACCTGAAACAACGACGTCAATTTTGGCTCCTGACTCAATTGCATTTATACGCTGTTCTAAAAGAGCCTTATTCGTTCCTAAAACTTCCAATCTTGCGGTGATTAAATTCTTGATCAGTCCACCTGAAAATTGTTGATCAATATGTTTCGCTGCAGAGATTTCTCCCTCCGTTTGGGACAGCTCAGCCTTAAGTGCCGCCACTTCCTGCTTTTGCTCTGGAGTTAACTCTTTAGGCCCACACCCGGTTAACATCGTTATGCTTACTAATGTTGCAATCAACGTTTTTTTCATATCCCTGTCCCAGTGGAAAATATTCAGATTAATCCTATCAGGAAGTGAACTGCAACAGAATATTTGAATCGTCACAGGTATGAGAGACGACTCCGGAGTCGTTAAGTTGGCTTTAAGAAAGATGCCTATGAGTGCTCAGTATTAACCCTATGCGTTTAAAATCGAAGTAGTCATACCGGTTGTTGAACGCTGTCATTCCGTATCCAGCATTGCAACACGATCCCATATCCCCCTTACGCCGAATAAATAAATACGGGCCAGACTCCTTAACTAACATAGGCAATCAGAAGCTCAGGCTGGGTTCCGCCAACTTCAGAAGGAGCTAACGAAGCAGATCATGATCCAATAAGCATCCGTTCGCCATAAATGTGTTGCTCCCGGCGGCGGATTGTGGCGTATGGCATAGTCAAAGGCGTTTCGGAACGTGGCTTTAAGCCAGCGAAATCACGGCTGCATCGCAGCTGACAGAACCTTGTACAAGTTATATGCACCGAGCGTCTCTGGGAAATCAGTCCGGAGGACATCGAAAATGCTTCGTCGTGAGAACAGGAATTGTTTTCTGTGTGGGGTCAGTCCAAACCGCATCCATTATGCAGATGCGGTTTAACACAATCAGAAGATCATAAAGTGCTGCGCAATTTGCCAACCGACAGAAAGCCCAATAATGCAACCCATCACCGTCAGTACAAAGCGATGACGAAATCGGGATTTGAGAAAATTCACCTGTAACTCAGCAATAGCATGATCAATGCCTGTTTGCCTATCAGCTTGTTGCGCCACAACAACGGATATTTCATGCTGGAGCGCATCACACTGGTTTACGGTTGATTTAACCGAATTAACTAAATCCATCCGGTTTCGCTCAAGTTCGCCGAGCAGTTGCTGATGAGACAACTGCTGTTCCTGCAACAAGGACTGCTGCATCTTCTCAACGAAACTCTTTTGAACAGCCTGATTGTCCACCATTGTCTGTTCGAGCATGCTATGCCGTCCTACCTGGTCATCAAGGCCACTTTGCAATTTTTGCGCAAGATCAGAAGAAAAGTTAGCAATACGCTGTTCAAGTTCTGCCAGCAAGGTGGCGTTTGCCTCGCCAATTTTGTTTTCCGCCTCTGTCACCCTTTTTACGCAGCCAATTAGCTGCTTAGCCTGATCTTGCGTTACCCCTTTTGCATCCATTAATCCCTGGTTGGCCTTATTAATCTCTTTTTGCTGTTCTTCCAGTAGCACCTGTTGTTTCAGGATTTGTTCATTTTGTTCAGCAAGGGAGCGTGTTTGGCCTTCCAGAATGTTTTGCTGATTCAATAAAATATGTTGTTGCTCGTTCAGTAGCTTGGATAGCGCCGTATTGACAATCAATAACTGAGAAGATTTTTGCGTCAGGCGACCAATGGCTTTATTGAGATCAATCTGCGCATCCTGTAACAAATCGTCGCGATCATTCCACCAGTTAGTTATAAAGTTTCCGTCCCTCTGTTCCCTGCGCAGGCGGTCAAGATCCTTCGCGCTCTTCTGAACCGTTTGCTGCTCCTCCGTCATACTGCTAATCAATTCTTTAATGTTGCTGTCGCGAAAGACACGTTCCGGCAAATCTGCGGACGAAAACGCCTGGATAACCTGAAGTTCCTGCTTGTTTAACAAACCCATCTTACTGTTCTCAAATATTTTTTAGAAAGTCATCAATTTCGGCCTGGCTTTCATTAATAAACACAATTGCAGCAGTACTCCGCGCCACTTGCACAGCTGTCTCGGCAGTAGTTCTCTCAAGACATGCCAGTGTTGCTTTAGTCGAAATCGTTGCAGTAGCCAGGTTTTCCCCAATAGCTTGATACTGGGTTATAGCAGTCGCGTAATTTTCAATATTACCCAGCGAACGTTCTGAAAGTGTCACCAGCTCACTGGCAAACGCTTCACGACGTATACCGTCTGCGAGCATCTCATCCATGAATTTTTCGCTTAACGTAAAACGGGAGCGATCAAAAAACGTATCAATCTGATGCGAGAGAAAGGCAGAAAGCAATCCGGTGGCAATGCCTATGAGAACTGGGGTTAACATATCTGCAAAAGGTTTCAGAAACGGTACAGTCGCCATAAACGTCGCGATGCTTTCGTTCAACAACATACCGACCGAAGTCACGATGACAGCAGTGAGCATTTTCAGTCCTTCCTGTAACGCTTGCTGTGCCGTCATATGTGCCGGTGGGAAGAAAATCATTTTAAATGCCCGGAAAAGTCCCAACAGCCCTTCCCGAATCATGGTCACGAAACGCTTTGCGGTAGAGAGAAAATTATTAAGCAAGAAGGTGAGTAAATTACTCATGAATCCACTCACTCCACCCTGGAACATTTGTCCCAGCGCATCGGGAATTTTTTTGGTCACGGAAGCAACTACGCGCATTAAGCGCTGTCGGACCTCCTCAAACAATGTTTTTCCCACTTCAACACCATGTTGAATAAGCACTTTGAACTCGTTAAACAAGCCATTTACCAGTTCAGTGAGCAATAGCCCAAGAGCTTGTCTGAGCCCCATCTGCAACGCTTGTTGGCCGCCTGTCTGCAACAACTCTGCGCTTTGTTTTTTCATTAGCGCCGAGTTAAGCGTTGTCGAAATATGGTCCTTAGATTGTTTCTTCGCTGCTGCTACTCGTTCTGGGTCCAGCTCAAATCTTTCACCATTTTTTTCTGCAAAAGTATCGAGTTCAGCAGCGCCTTTTGAACGGTTAATCGACTTATGTGTGGTTACCAGGTTTTCGTCAGAATTGGCCATTTTGACGACTTTTTCAACGCCTTTTCCGGTTTCAAGAGCAAGATGCACTTTCTTATTTTTGGACAATGTATTTAGTGAAGTGACATGGTCGAGATCCATATCCGCCGCGTTGGTCGTTTTTCCCGTATAACCATCAATACCACCGGCCCGGAGTTTCACGCTTTTTTTTGTAAAATCTTTACTTTCATATTCTTTGCGCTGGTAATCCTCACGCGATTTCGCATGACTGGACATGTCTTTATCAGCGATGAAATCCGACTCTTCACGCTCGAAATTATGCATAGTCGTTACATTGCCGCCATTGCGATCCTCAAACATGGCCGTTGAAAGCCCAAAAGGCCCAATAATTTGTGACAACACTTGCTGCTGGCAATCGTGGAAGAGTTTTTGCAGGCGCTGTTGTTTTAAGTCTTCATATGTTAAATCCATTTACCCTCCTGGCTAATCGAATCAATTGCAAAAAAGCCTACATTTGCTCTACATACTGTCTGAGCCAATCACTGAAACTGTCCGCTTGTTTTCTACGCTCCCCATCATCATGCCAGAGCGTGATAATCTGCCCGCGAATCCCAGCGTCAGTCGGGGCAAGGTCAAGACAAAGATGATCGCCCGCTCCATTGTAAGTAAACGGGATCCAGGAGGGATTCCACCATTCCGAACGAATACCACTTTGCGGACACGACTCAGCTCCATCAAAATCGCCACCATCAAGTAAATCTTTCCAGACACGCCACTCCTGCAAAACGCGTGAAGTGGATAAGAATTCGCAATCATCAAATAATCCATGGCTCATACCACGCTGACCATTGTGAATTTTCATGAAGGCTACAAAATCGGCTGGCAAAATTACACTCAGGGCCTGCTCTAACGCGACGATTTCTTCATCTGTGGCCGGAGGTGCAAGATCTATTAATACCTCAGGGTCGCGGTCTTGCAGAATGACTTCCAGTTTTTCCCATAGTTGCTTCATTGTTTCTGTTCCTTTCAATCCATATGATTATTAACGGCAGTTTTCGCTGAGAATTGAGTAATATTTTATACGTATGACGGTCAGCTAATGAGTTAATCACAACCCGCTGTCAAACTGTGTCAGCCGTTCTCAGTTTTTTGCGGCAAGGCTCATTTGGCCCGCCAGAATCAAGAATGAGATATACCTCATGTGATTGCACGAAGGTCGCCGACGCGGTCGCTCCCAAATGCGCCAATAACCGAGGCGTCTGTGTTCAATTGCCAGCTCTTGAATGCGTAGAGTCAGTCCGGTAGGGACAAACTCGTAACTCTACTGCAGCGACGTCGCGAAAGATCGGCCGCATCACACTTCATCATCTCGGCTTCTTGCTTCTGGCCTGTCAACGTAGTTTCGCCCAAGTACTAACTGAAGCGCTCACTTATCCAGCATGGCTTTGGCAAGCATCTTTATGAGTCGGGCGTTTCCGCTTCTGTCGACTTAAGCCACTTCATCTCAATGGCCTCCGTGCCCCAGATTTCTTGCAGCCGATATAGAGCGGGAAGTATAAAAATGTATGCTTGCGGAAGCGTTCACGGCTTCGGCTTCGTGGAGCATACTGATGCTCTTTTAGCAGGAAAGAAGCTTAGTCATAGGAATTGATACCCATCCTCGTTTATATCTGAATATATTAATCTACTTTATTAACTTCTCTGATTAACATTCCGCTTGAGGTCAAAGCATCAGATCCTTTAATTTCATTTCGGTGCGATTTCGATAAAGCCGATTTAATGATAACTTTCTCAAATAAAGAGTTGAATTCATTAAGTATTTCATCAAGTTTCAGATACTGACGACAACGTAAAATAAAGGAGGTGGATCCATCAACTTCATTAAGTTCTGAAATAAAGTTCAAAAATTTCTCCACTATAGCCTTACCTTTATATTTAAATTTGTAGAATGAAATTTTCTTACCGATATTTTTTATGATGAACTCTACCGACCACTGTGCTCCCCTCTTATATTTATCAATAATTTCAGTAGCGATAAAATATAATCCAAGCCGTGTTCTAAGCTCCTCTTCAAGATCGAAATATTGAGATGGCAGAGCCACCATTAAGTTTTTTATCTGCGGCACAGTCTTCCATTCCCAGTCATCTTCTGTTCTCATCTCTGTCCCGAGCACATGGAATTGATCTAAACTTTCAACGATTTTCAGCAGCTTGCAAACGGCTTCATCAAGAATGATGTTTTTCCCTTCTTCGGTATACTCACCCGGGGGATCATAGGCAAGCACCTTCAAAGGACGGCCAGCATCAATGGACGTGTGCGTACATACATTGGTTTGCACCTGTTTTAAAGTCAAAGCAGGTGAAGCCCATGCCAGATGTGTTATAGCACCAAGCTGCAGTAAACCTTCCTGAATCCTTTTATTACGCCCGGCATCCGTGCCACCTTTACTTTCAAATATATGCCATTCTCCGGTATCAGACTCAATAAGATAGTCGGGTGATTTTTTAGTAGTGAAAGGGTTTGCTAATATAGAGGGATGCAACCCTTTAGTATAAATACTGGTATGCAACATAACATTGATTTTTTCACCCGCAGCAGCAAGCCAATGGTATGCAGCAATGAAACTACCTATACCACCTGCTATAAATGAGATTGCAACTTTTTCTGAAGGTTCTATTTTTGAATAAAACTCCTGCGTGAAATAAGCATCGTTTTTACCTACTTTGATACATGAAGCCACCATTAGTAATCTTTTAAGTAAGTAAGACGCCAGTTCAAGTGACTCGTTATGATTTAGAAGAAGATGAGATGACCACATTCCTGTACGACCATACCCACACTCAAGCGCGGCATGTACAATTTGTGGTAGGGGTAGTGCCGGGTAACGCGCTGAAAGATTTTTTTTTGCGCCACTTCCGAATGGGATTCTTGTCGTCTTCGTAAAAGAATTTTTTAAAAAACTAGCTGGTTTGCTTTTATCATAAATATTTTTAGTTGGATCTTTTTTGTTAATAATCTGCTTAGGCCTTGGTTTTGCCCCGCGTATTTTAGGTACGTAATATTCAAATATATTACCTTTAATCAGTTTAGAAGGAGTTTTAGGCTTTGCCACAATCATATCCTTGTGAGAAGAGAAATCTCAAACCAGAGTTAATTAAAAATCCCAAGCAGATAAAATTCACCACGCTGCTCTAAACAATGACTACAGAGTAAACTTATTCTTATTCTAATCCACATATTATTTCAACTTTTGTGACTACTGAAATTAGTAGGTGCTTATTACGTTCTCATTGCAGGGCGGATTTTTTATGCGATGCGTTTTGCAGTGAGATTTTGGGAGGTGTCATACTCCACAGGGGAAACGTGAGAAGTACTATTTTTTCAGCATCACTACATTCTGCGCTATTATCATGCCCTTTTGCTGCATGCGCTGTTGCATCTGATCGGCAATAAACGCCATCGTACTGATGATCCCTTCAATCGACATTTGGCAGAACTCGCTTACGCTCATCATCACCAACCTTTCTACTTAAAAGCCCAACGCCTAACTGATAATGGACCATCAACCCATTCGAAATACCAGAGCTTCAGATGTTGATAAACTGACTATATAACGCCATAACGATTCTGTATGGTACGAGATACAGAGAGGATGGAAAAATTCAGCAAAGTGCTAAATAAACGTCGGTTTCTGGTACCAAGCGGACGACAGTTCTCAAACGCAAACATCAATGACATATCCCCTGCACAAGCTTTGCCCTTCCCTTGCCAACAATCAAACAGCTTGTACCGCAGATTTTGTCGGTAGACATGCGCATCGCCCAGCCCTGATATATTGAGCCTAACGGGACGCCCAAGTTTCAGCATCTAAGTTCAGCGATCCTTCACACCGTTTACGATTTGATATGAAATGTCCGACGGAGAGGCTGGAAGCATTTCGGGCACAAATCAACGCTGCCGCAGAGACGAGCGAAGCTGTTTCAGCCGAGTCGGGAAGCGACAAAAAACTAGCTCCGGGCTACCGACAGCGTCATAAAGGGTCTTTGCATCAGGATATCTGGCGAGGCACTGCTGGCGAACTGCGGCTACCTCGCCGTTTACCCGAACCAGCGCTGATGGAAAACACCACATTCTTTTAAACATATGATTCTGAAGCGTGATACGCCGTGTCGCTCAGCGGAGACCGATTTAATGTCTTCACTCAAATCGCTGTTCGCCTTTACGATCTTCCTGCTGTTCCCGATCCCGTTGACGCTCAATCATAAGCATTAAGCGCTCATGGATGTCTCTTGCAGCGTCTGAAATGTCAGCCCGCGGGTGGTGGATGAGTTCACCGAAAGCGTCAGCTCGTGCCTGCCATATGTTTGCAAGGCTGCCACTCCAGCTTGTGGGGCTCGTTAAGTCAGCAAAGGATTCAAGGGCCACGGAAGGGTCAGGTGCAGTCTCAAGGAACTTGACTGCATTTTTGTGTAAGACCGTCCAGCCTGAGTCATAGACACTTACCCAGAGTTCTACCCCCTGCGGTACAGATACCCACAGGCCCGCATCGTCACTACAATAGCGCCCCATGGAAAGCGGCAAACGTCTCACCATATTGGTTGACACGACGTCGTTAATGACTCTCGCCATGCTAAAAATGCACAAGAAGAATCCCACCGTAGCAACCAGGGCTGCCGCTAACATAAGCCAGTACAGTATGCCTGTTTTCGTGACAGACTGGTGAAGACCCCAGCCATGACCAGGCACGGTACCAGTCCAAACGATAACGCCCCTGAACTCCCCTCTACCACTGTGCCAAAATCTTTCGTACAGTGACTCGACATTGACGTGTTCACCTTCTTGTTGCCCTAAATCTGGCAAAGCCAGCCTGTCATACATCCATTTGATATAAGCCGCTGTGAGCGAGAACCTGACGGCTTTCTTCTGATTAGTGAAGCGTCACATTTAGCTCAAACAACCGCTCATGCAAGTCGTTTTTTTGCCGATATAACATAGATGTGTATGTATGCAGGGTGAAAACAGGGCCTTTGCTTTCACCTGGCTACCCATTTACAGCTTTGCGGACTATCACAAGATAAATCGAAGCTGTCGATGCAGCGGGATCAAAACAATCCTGATAAGGAGTGATTAAGTGGCAGTTGTACAAATTGCGTGGGACTGGCTGCACTGGAACTGCCGTCAGAGCTGGAAAAATGTCCTTCCAGTATTCCAAAGCGGTGACGTAAGTCAGGAAGACCTGAAACGGCGGTTTTATGCACTCAGGCTTAATGGTCTGTTCGCTATTAAGTACCCATGCGGCATTTCTCCCTCGTTTTACTTCAGCGAAGGAAATTAAATATATTTTTTAACTGTGATAAAGACATGGTTTTTATTAAATAGGGAATAATGATGATTAGAATTTTAGGGCTTATATTTGTGTTACTTACGGCGGGCTGTTCAATGCCCGGGAAGCCGGCTTTTTATTATACCTGGACACAGTACAAAACCGGTGTTGAAGTGATGCTGGTCAATGAACCGCAGTACAAAGATGGTTTTGATGGAATTCTTCGCCTTGACGATAAAGGCGAATATGCAGTAATGGCTATATACTACGGTGGGGATATGTCGAGTCACTTCGGATATGTTACGAAGGACAGCCTCGAAAGCTGGATAACCATGTACACTGGCTTTTTAAAATGGGATCCGCAAAATCCTGCGCAGCCGGCAAAATTCACTATTCCGGATAATCTCTCGTGGACCCATAAAGACTACGATGTTGAGTATCGATTTGTGAACGGTAAAAAGCTATTTGTTATCAATAAGCACAGTACTGGAAACTGGTTTGTTGACTTCTCAGAACTCTCCATGGATGAAGCCAATGTCGCAAAGCTGACTGATGTCTATATCGATCTGAGGCAGAAGCTGAAATAGAAGGTCAACAGCTCCTCAGCCAGGCCTCATTTGGAGCTTTTCCGTGACTGGCAGAGGTAATCTAATCGTCTGCATTGTACCTTTCCGGTGAATGTAATGCAGACTTTGCAATACGCGCTTTTGGCACGAAACGGACTTTTGCAGGCCGATGTCCGCTATGAGCGAAGAGCGGACATTATCATCTTTCCTTAAAAATTTTATAATCTATTTCCATTAACAGATCTTTTTCATAATGATCAAGGTATGGGTTTGTGTTACATTAGCGCGGCGAAATAGGTAATGGAGAAGATAATGTTAAATTATGTATTTTTATTTTTCCCTTTGAGTTATATTCTGCTGATTTTGATTGCAACCGTGAAAAGCCGAAAAAAAAAGGAAATCAAATTTTTTTATCATAATTGCTCTTTGATTTCTGCCCAAAAATCATCAATGATAAACTATTCATAACTCGTACCGAAGGTCGTGCATACGTATCGACAAACAAGAACAATAAGAATGGAGTTGATTCATTATCAATTAATAACTACCTAAAAAATAAACACATGCCTTTTTATTGTTTAAAGAGATTCACTGCAAGCGAACCAATGGTAGACATCACATTCAGTGGTCAAACACTATCATTATTCCACCCCATATTTAATCTTCTAAAGATTTATCATATCTTTAATGTTTGGGGGGCATGGAAAATGATAACTGAGCAATGGGTTTCAAAATCCTTACATGATATAAAAATTATTTCTTACACCACCAACGGTTCAAACGTATTTGAAATAACACAAGCGGAAGTAATGTTAAAGAAAGGTTGGGGGCTTTTTTCTGCATTAGCTAGAGCTGCTGGAATGGTGATACTTAACCTCGTCATTTCAGCTACTTGGTGTTCATTGGGGTTATTAGCACTCCCGATTAATTATCATTGGATCACTTTCGAATTACTCCATATTTTATTTATATGCGTGAGTATAGTAGTTTTATGGTTCGCTATAAAAACAATTTCAGATTTGCCTGAAGATTTATTTAAATAATTTTGATAACGGTATAAATGCTAATGATAAATAACAGAGGTCTATTATGGGCATGAGAGTCTGATTTTGGCACTGATCGGACGAGTTTGCTCAGTTGAAGGTCCGCAGTGAGCGAGAAGCGGACATTGCAGACTGCCCAGTAGAAAAAGTGCTATCAGAATTATCTAAAGGAAGATCGTATTTACCATGTCTCATTCTAACTGTTTAATAAATTACAAAAATTAAAATTTCCATTTAATATCATCGCGTTAAGCAAGAGAATTAAACCTCTCATTTAATTTATGATTCTTATTTAATTCATGAGTTGGTGTAAAAATAGGTTGCCGCACTATAGAAAGACACATATTTAAACCCAGCAGGAAATCATATTTGAAAGTAATGTGTTTAAGGGGCTGCGTAACAAGAACAGCAAGTAAACACATAGTAATAACAGTTACCATTCCCATTTCGCAAGTGGCCATATCAGAGGTGAACTAATGCCTGCTGCAATTTTAAGAATTAAGGTTATCCTAATAATTCTTTTGTATGATTAAGATCATCGATAAATTTACTAAGGACTCATTAATGAAATTGCGACTCTGGAATCTATTACCCCATGATTACGCTCCTTTTTTTCGTATTCTTCACATCATTGTGGCATTTCTAATATTATCACAAATTATTAACTCTAATCTGACAGAGACCGAAGCAATTGGTGAACATAGTCTTGAAGGAGTTATAACCTGGATGCACATTATTTCAGGGTTAGGACTGATTATTTGTGGTTTTATTATGTTAAGTTGGATGCTTACTCAAAGAGGTTTTACTTATTATTTTTCATGGGTAGGGCTTGACTTTAGTGGTATTAAGCAAGATATAAAAACGTTGACTAGTTTCCGACTGCCCGATGCACATTCGGGAGGTATTGCCAGTACAATCCAAGGATTTGGAGTTCTAGCATTGCTAATTGTAGCACTTTCAGGTGGCCTATGGTTCTTGTTGAATACCATGCAGTCAAATCTGGCTGAAACAGTAATCCACTGGCATAAGTTCTTTACTACTTTCATTGAGGTCTATTTTTATGCACATGGTGCAATGGGAGTTTTGCATATTTTAATTGAAAAATATAAAAGCCGCTCAGTTAACCTAAGTGACTAATCTGTTGTGAGATAATATTACTTCAAGTTGAAGAAAACCCTAAAAATAAAATTTAGTTTACTAGAAGATGAAACAGCACTTGCAGAGACTTTTTAATTAAATTTAATAAAAACGAAAAAATATTCATGGCGAAATGATTGTTTAATTATCTATCATGGATAGAAATGTGAGTTAGTCGTCCTATTTTAGGAAGTTAATAATGACTAAAACAAAAGGGTTACCTCGTCCGCTGACGCACTACGCTTGGCTTTCCATTGCCACGGCTATTGCCACTATCGGACTCAAAGGTGTGGCGTGGAAAATGACCGGTTCGGTCGGTCTGCTATCTGATGCCATCGAATCCGTAGTTAACCTCGCAGGAGCCCTAATGGCGCTCTGGATGCTGACCTTGGCTGCGCTTCCGGCCGATGAGAACCATGCATATGGGCACGGCAAAGCCGAATATTTCTCGAGTGCTTTCGAAGGATTTCTGATCCTATTGGCGGCAGCCAGTATCGCCTATACCGCAGTTGAGCGGATGTTAACTCCACAGCCGCTTGAGGAGATTGGTCTCGGATTACTGGTTTCAACAGTCGCATCAATCCTTAATTTTGTGACGGCTCGCATTTTGTTAAGGGCTGGCAGGCAGCACAACTCTATCACTCTTGAGGCAGATGCTCATCACCTGCTGACCGATGTCTGGACGTCGGTCGGTGTCATTTTTGGTGTCGGACTGGTTTATCTGACCGGCTGGTTTTGGGTCGATCCGATCGTTGCATTGCTGGTCGCAGCCAACATCGTTTGGACTGGTTATCAGCTTATGAGTCGTTCAGCTGCAGGTCTGATGGACGTATCGCTACCCACGGAAGAACTCAAAAAAATCGAGTCACTGCTGGCAGGATATCGTGAACAGGGGCTTGATTTCCATGCACTACGTACACGCCAGGCTGGCGGGCGGGCGTTTATGACAATGCACATCCTAGTTCCTGGGCGATGGACTGTTCAATATGGGCACGACTGGGCCGAGCGTATAGAGAATGATATCCGCACCGCACTGCCTTTTATCCATATCACCACTCATGTGGAACCGTTGGAAGATCCCGCGTCAATGAACGACCAAACGCTCGACATTTCTGATCACTAAACTAACCACATGTCGCTGGTCGGGCAGGGTAACAAACCTCGCTCTACAAAAATTTCAGGTATTCTCTATAATTCTGAGGGTACTTGATGTGACCTGCGCCCAATTGTTGGGCACGCAATATTTTTAAAAAGTCCGCTTCTGGCACAGGGCTGCTGTTGCAGCCCTGATAACCTTAGACTTCAATCGATTCAGAAATCTCTAACGCATCATCGACTTCAATGCCCAGATAACGGACTGTGCTTTCCAGTTTCTTATGACCCAACAGAAGTTGGATCACCCGGAGATTCTTGGTTTTCTTGTAGATCAGGTAAGGTTTTGTTCTTCTCATGGAATGTGTGCTGTAAAGCGTCTCTTCGAGACCAAGCTTTTCTACCCACCCATGAAAGATTCGGTTGTATTGCCGGGTTGAAATATGCTGGTTAGTTCCGATCCGAGACCGAAACAAGAAGTCTTTACTGTGCAAATTGCCAAGCTTTATCAATGCAGCAACAGCTTCTCTTGTCCCTTTGGTTATCTCAAATTGCACAGGGCTACCGGTTTTCTGTTGCAATACCGTTGCTCTGCTCGAAACAGAGCTACCATATGCAACATCAGATACTTTGAGTTTGACCAGATCACAGCCTCGAAGCTTACTGTCCAGTGCCATATTGAACAGAGCTAAATCGCGCGTTTTACCTTCCAGTTCAAGTCGGATTCGGATACCCCAGATATGAGATATCTGAAGTGGCCTTTTTTGGCCTATGATACGGTCTTTGTTCCACGGTGACGTGTTCATACTCAAATCTCCTGCAATGTGGGAGATTTGAGTATGGTTGTCCCTTATGAGCGATCTGCGGACGTTTTAGACCTCAGAACCTAACGCCTTAATCTATCCCGCAGTATGCATCCGGCTTTGTTGAATAAATCGAACTTTTGCTGAGTTGAAGGATCAGATCACGCATCTTCCCGACAACGCAGACCGTTCCGTGGCAAAGCAAAAGTTCAAAATCACCAACTGGCCCACCTACAATAAAGC
>NZ_JBIMRA010000038.1:0-20563 GCF_043945515.1 Citrobacter freundii complex sp. 2024EL-00216
GTACCAGCGTACGGCCCACAGAATGATGTCACGCTGAAAATGCCGGCCTTTGAATGGGTTCATGTGCAGCTCCATCAGCAAAAGGGGATGATAAGTTTATCACCACCGACTATTTGCAACAGTGCCCATGATAGCACCATTCAGTGAGAGTAGCCAAACTTTACAGACAAGTTAGTAAAGTATCAAGCGCCTGCCCGTGAGGAACTTCAGACAATGGCCGACAGCGGGGCTTCGCATTCCGGGGCGCGATCAATTTGTCGCGAAATTCCTAAGTTGTGCGACAGCTTGCCGCCTGTCATTTTCAGAAGACGACTGCACCAATTGACGGGGCGTAACGCCAGGTGTGCAGTCGGCTCCTGACCACGCAATATCAGAAGTCATCTGCACCAATCTCGACTATGCTCAATACTCGTGTGCACCAAAGCGAGGTGTGAGCATGGCGTCAGACACATTACCAATTGCCGAGCAGGGCGTGGCCACCCTGCCCGATGCGGCATGGGCACAGGCCCGGCACCGGACCGAAATCATCGGGCCGCTGGCAGCGCTTGAAGTGGTTGGGCATGAAGCCGCCGATGCCGCTGCTCAAGCGCTGGGCCTATCCAGGCGGCAGGTGTATGTCCTGATCCGGCGTGCCCGGCAAGGTGCTGGGTTTGTGACGGACCTGGTTCCCGGCCAGTCCGGCGGCGGAAAAGGCAAGGGACGCTTGCCGGAATCAGTTGAGCGCATCATCCGCGAGTTGCTGCAAAAGCGCTTCCTGACCAAGCAGAAGCGTAGCCTGGCGGCGTTCCACCGCGAGGTCGCGCAGGCTTGCAAAGCGCAAAAGCTACGGGTGCCGGCGCGCAACACTTTGGCCCTGCGGATCGCCGGCCTCGACCCGCTCAAGGCCACTCGCCGCCGGGAAGGTCAGGATGCGTCCCGCAGCCTGCAAGGTGTCGGTGGTGAGCCTCCCGCCGTGACCGCGCCACTGGAACAAGTGCAGATTGATCACACGGTCATCGACCTGATCGTGGTGGACGAGCGCGACCGGCAACCGATTGGCCGTCCGTATCTGACCATCGCCATCGACGTGTTTACCCGCTGCGTGCTCGGCATGGTCGTCACGCTGGAAGCGCCGTCATCTGTTTCGGTCGGCCTGTGCCTTGTGCATGTCGCCTGCGACAAGCGTCCCTGGCTGGAGGGTCTGAATATAGAAATGGATTGGCCGATGAGCGGCAAGCCCAGGCTGCTCTACTTGGACAACGCGGCCGAGTTCAAGAGCGAGGCGCTGCGCCGTGGCTGCGAGCAGCACGGCATCCGGTTGGACTATCGTCCGCCAGGGCAGCCGCACTACGGCGGCATCGTGGAACGGATCATCGGTACGGCGATGCAGATGATCCACGATGAATTGCCAGGGACGACCTTCTCCAACCCTGACCAGCGCGGGGACTACGATTCCGAAAACAAGGCCGCCCTGACATTGCGTGAGCTGGAGCGCTGGCTCACGTTGGCGGTGGGCACCTATCACGGCTCTGTGCACAACGGCCTGCTTCAGCCGCCGGCGGCGCGCTGGTCAGAAGCCGTGGCGCGTGTCGGTGTACCGGCTGTCGTCACCCGCGCCTTGGCTTTTTTGGTCGATTTCCTGCCCATCATTCGCCGTACTCTGACTCGCACCGGCTTTGTCATCGACCACATTCACTACTACGCCGATGCGCTCAAACCGTGGATCGCACGACGCGACCGCTTGCCCGCTTTCCTGATCCGGCGCGACCCGCGTGACATCAGCCGTATCTGGGTGCTGGAACCGGAGGGGCAGCATTACCTGGAAATCCCCTACCGTACCTTGTCGCACCCGGCTGTCACCCTCTGGGAACAACGGCAGGCGCTGACGAAATTGCGGCAGCAGGGACGCGAACAGGTGGATGAGTCGGCGCTGTTCCGCATGATCGGGCAGATGCGCGAGATCGTGACCACCGCACAGAAGGCCACGCGCAAGGCGCGGCGCGACGCGGATCGACGCCAGCACCTCAAGGCATCGCCTCCGCCGGACAAGCCGATTCCGCCGAAAACGGACGTTGCTGATCCGCAGGCAGACAACCTGCCTCCGGCCAAACCGTTCGACCAGATCGAGGAGTGGTAGCCGTGGACGAATATCCCATCATCGACTTGTCACACCTGCTGCCAGCTGCACAGGGGCTGGCTCGGCTGCCGGCGGACGAGCGCATCCAGCGCCTTCGCGCCGACCGCTGGATCGGCTACCCGCGCGCGGTCGAGGCGCTGAACCGGCTGGAAACCCTGTATGCGTGGCCAAACAAGCAACGCATGCCCAACCTGCTGCTGGTTGGCCCGACCAACAACGGCAAGTCGATGATCATCGAGAAATTCCGGCGCACGCATCCGGCCAGCTCCGACGCGGACCAGGAACACATGCCGGTGCTGGTCGTGCAGATGCCGTCCGAACCGTCGGTGATCCGCTTCTACGTCGCGCTACTTGCCGCGATGGGGGCACCATTGCGCCCGCGCCCACGGCTGCCGGAAATGGAGCAACTGGCGCTGGCACTGCTGCGCAAGGTCGGCGTGCGCATGCTGGTGATCGACGAGCTGCACAACGTCTTGGCCGGCAACAGCGTCAACCGGCGGGAATTTCTCAACCTGCTGCGCTTCCTCGGCAATGAGCTGCGCATCCCATTGGTCGGGGTCGGCACGCGCGACGCCTACCTGGCCATCCGCTCGGATGACCAATTGGAAAACCGCTTCGAGCCCATGATGCTGCCGGTGTGGGAGGCCAACGACGATTGCTGCTCACTGCTGGCCAGCTTCGCCGCTTCGCTTCCATTGCGGCGACCCTCGTCGATTGCCACGCTGGACATGGCCCGCTACCTGCTCACACGCAGCGAGGGCACCATCGGCGAACTGGCGCACTTGCTGATGGCGGCGGCCCTCGTCGCCGTGGAGAGCGGCGAGGAAGCGATCAACCACCGCACGCTCAGCATGGCCGATTACACCGGCCCAAGCGAGCGGCGTCGGCAATTCGAGCGGGAACTGATGTGAAGCCAGCGCCACGCTGGCCGCTGCATCCGGCTCCCAAGGAAGGCGAAGCCTTGTCTTCATGGCTCAACCGCGTGGCCCTTTGCTATCACATGGAGGTGTCCGACCTGCTGGAGCACGATCTTGGTCACGGCCAGGTTGATGACCTGGATACCGCGCCACCACTGTCGCTGCTGATGATGCTCTTCCAGCGGAGCGGCATCGAGCTGGACCGGCTGCGTTGCATGAGTTTCGCCGGCTGGGTGCCTTGGCTACTGGATAGCCTTGATGATCAGATTCCAGACGCATTGGAAACCTATGCGTTCCAGCTCTCGGTGCTGCTGCCGAAACTCCGCCGTAGGACGCGATCCATCACGAACTGGCGTGCCTGGCTGCCCAGCCAGCCGATACATCGCGCCTGTCCGCTCTGTCTGAACGACCCGGCAAACCAAGCCGTACTGCTTGCATGGAAGCTGCCCCTGATGCTGAGCTGCCCGCTGCATGGTTGCTGGCTGGAATCCTATTGGGGCGTGCCTGGGCGGTTTCTCGGCTGGGATAACGCCGACACTGCGCCGCGCACCGCCAGCGACGCGATTGCAGTGATGGACCGGCGTACCTGGCAGGCACTGACGACCGGCCATGTGGAGCTGCCGCGCCGACGCATCCACGCTGGATTGTGGTTTCGGCTAATACGCACGCTGCTCGATGAGCTGAACACCCCGCTTTCGACGTGCGGAACCTGCGCGGGGTATCTCCGCCAAGTATGGGAAGGCTGCGGGCATCCGCTGCGTGCTGGGCAAAGTCTGTGGCGACCGTATGAAACCCTGAACCCGGCAGTACGATTGCAGATGCTGGAGGCGGCGGCAACGGCAATCAGCTTGATTGAGGTGAGGGATATTAGCCCGCCAGGCGAGCATGCAAAGCTGTTCTGGTCCGAGCCCCAAACCGGGTTCACCAGTGGCCTGCCGGCGAAAGCGCTGAAGCCCGAACCCGTCGATCACTGGCAGCGTGCGGTCAAGGCCATTGATGACGCCATCATTGAAGCGCGGCACGACCCCGAGACGGCACGCTCGCTGTTCGCGTTGGCTTCCTATGGTCGGCGCGACCCCGCTTCCCTGGAACAGTTGCGCGCTACCTTCGCGAAGGAAGGCATCCCCACGGAATTTTTGTCACATTACGAGCCTGATGAGCCCTTTGCATGTCTTAGACAGAATGACGGGTTAAGTGACAAATTTTGACGACCAGAACTTTCCGGTTCACACTGTCACATAATCGAACGTATATGTGACAGGTACGACATGCTGATAGGCTACATGCGGGTATCGAAGGCGGACGGCTCCCAGGCTACCGATTTGCAGCGCGACGCGCTGATTGCCGCCGGGGTGTTGCCGCTGACCGAAAACTGACCCAGTAGAGGCTGTTCTGCCGACTGAAAACTGACCCAGGTGTTCAACTGCTTCTGCTCAATTTTTGAGCAGGAGAACACAGGGTGATCAGTATGGAAATGATGGGCAAAATTCGCCGGATGTATTTCCGCGACAAGCTGTCGCTGCATGAGATAGCCAAGCGCACCGGGTTGGCGCGCAACACGATTCGCAAGTGGGTCAGAGCACCTGAGGCCAAGCCGCCGGTCTACCAACGCCGCGCGATCTTCAACAAACTCAGCCCTTTTCACGCCACGCTGGAGCAGGCGCTAAAAGCCGATTCGCTGCGGCCCAAGCAACAGCGGCGCAGTGCCAAGGCGCTGTTGGCGCAAATCAAAGCCGAAGGTTATGACGGTGGCTACAGCCAGCTCACCGCGTTTATCCGTGCCTGGCGAGGGGGACAGGGCAAGGCGTCGCAGGCCTTTGTGCCGCTGACCTTTGCTCTTGGCGAGGCGTTTCAGTTTGACTGGAGCGAGGAAGGCTTGCTGGTCGGCGGCATTTACCGGCGTATGCAGGTGGCACATCTGAAGCTGTGTGCCAGCCGTGCGTTCTGGCTTGTGGCGTATCCGAGCCAGGGCCATGAGATGTTATTTGACGCCCATACACGCTCGTTCGGCTCCTTGGGCGGCGTGCCGCGCCGGGGCATCTACGACAACATGAAGACCGCCGTCGACAAGGTCAATAAGGGCAAAGGCCGGGCGGTGAATGCGCGCTTTGCGGTGATGTGCGCGCATTACCTGTTCGATCCGGACTTCTGCAACGTCGCCGCTGGTTGGGAAAAGGGCATCGTTGAAAAGAACGTGCAAGACAGCCGCAGGCGTATCTGGCTAGACGCCCAGGACTGCCAGTTTCACTCCTTCGAGGAACTCAATGCCTGGCTGGGCCAGCGCTGCCGCGCGCTTTGGAACGAGCTGACGCACCCTCAATACAGCGGGCTGAGTGTGGCCGAAGTGCTGGAGTTGGAGCGCGCTGAACTGATGCCTGTGCCAGCGCCATTCGACGGTTACGTCGAGCGGCCTGCGCGGGTCTCCAGCACCTGCCTGGTCAGCGTCGGGCGCAACCGCTACTCGGTGCCGTGTGAGTATGCGGGTAAGTGGGTCAGCAGCCGTTTGTATCCGACGCGAATCGAGGTGGTGGCTGACGACGCGCTGATCGCCAGCCATGTCCGCTTGCTGGATCGCGACCAGGTCAGCTATGACTGGCAGCACTACCTCCCGCTGATCGAACGCAAGCCCGGTGCGCTGCGCAACGGCGCGCCCTTTGCTGATCTGCCGGCGCCGCTGCGTCAGCTTAAGCACGGTCTGGGGCGTCATGCCGGCGGTGACCGGATCATGGCGCAAGTTCTGGCTGCCGTACCGGTCGCCGGGCTCGATGCGGTGCTGGTGGCTGTTGAGCTGGTACTGGAAAGCGGCAGCCTGAGCGCCGAACACATCCTCAATGTCGTGGCGCGCCTGGCCGCGACCGAACCACCACCCAGCGTCGAAACCCACTTGTCGCTCAAGGAAGCCCCCGTCGCTAACACGGCGCGCTACGACCGCCTGCGTGGCCAGACCGAGGAGATCGGTCATGCGTGATTTGATGGCGGAACTCAAGGAGCTGCGCCTGCACGGCATGGCCACGGCCTGGGCGGAGTTGACTGCGCAGGGTGAGTCGAACACAGCCTCGTCCAAGTGGCTGCTCGAACACCTGCTGGAACAAGAGCACACAGATCGCGCCATGCGCTCGGTGAGCCACCAGATGAACATGGCCAAGCTGCCGATGCACCGCGACCTGGCCGGCTTCGACTTCAGCGCCTCCAGCGCAGACGCTCGTTTGATCAGCGAACTGGCCAGTCTGGCCTTTACCGACACCGCGCAGAACGTGGTGCTGATCGGTGGGCCTGGCACCGGTAAAACCCACCTGGCCACTGAGCTGGCCGTGTCCGGCATCACCCGGCACGGCAAGCGCGTGCGCTTCTACTCCACGGTCGATCTGGTCAATCTGCTGGAGCGCGAAAAGCACGACGGCAAAGCCGGGCGGATCGCCCAAGCTCTGCTGCGCATGGATCTGGTCATCCTCGACGAACTGGGTTATCTGCCCTTCAGCCAGGCCGGCGGTGCGTTGCTGTTTCACCTGCTATCCAAGCTGTACGAACACACCAGCGTGGTGATCACCACCAACCTGAGCTTCGCCGAATGGTCGAGCGTGTTCGGCGACGCCAAGATGACCACCGCCCTGCTGGATCGGCTGACCCACCACTGCCACATCGTCGAAACCGGTAACGAGTCCTATCGCCTGCAACACAGTAGCTTGGCGGCCCAGGCCAAGATCAAATCACGGGAGCGAAAGCGTAAGGGCGGCCAGGAACCGGAGGACGATGAGCCGTTCTGATTTCATGGCGACGACGGCCTGCTACATGGCTGCGTGTGGCAGGTCTTAAACAACTGAACTGGGCTAGCGAAGGAGTGGGGGCAACAGCAGCTGCGCTGGTAGACTTATCCACAGTTGCTGGTAACAAAATCAGCAATCCGCCCTGGGTCAAATTTCAATCGGCAGGGTGGGTCAATTTTCCATCAGCGCCAACACACTAAGCAACCATCAGAAAATTTTGACTGTACGCCAAAAAATTCGCATCTACCAGCATCTAAACAGGCGTTGCAGGGCAATCGCATGAACGCCTGCCGATTTGAATGAGTCCTTTCCCAGCGGGCATCCTGAGCGCCTCTCTACTCAGGATGCCCTGCAATGTCGCATCACATACCAATCTCCGATGTTCTGGTCGCCATCAATGATCCCCGTCAGCAGGGCAAGATTCGTCACGACCTGGTCGAAACACTGGTCGTGGCTATCTGCGGCGTGCTTGCCGGCGCTGACACCTTCATCGAAATCGAACTCTGGGCTGAGCAGCGGCTGGACTGGTTCCGCCGTATTCTGAAACTACCCCACGGCATTCCCTCACACGACACCTTTGGACGGCTATTCAGCCTGATCGATCCAGAGGAGTTCGAGCAGGCCTTCCGCTGTTGGGTTGCGGCGATCCTACCGGCCCTTTCTCCGCAAGTGGTTGCCCTAGACGGCAAGACCAGTCGCCGCTCCGGCAAGAAAAACACGGCCCCGTTGCACCTGGTCAGCGCTTTTGCGGCTGATTCAGGGCTGATTCTCGGGCAGAGGGCGACCTCCCAGAAGTCCAACGAGAAGACCGCCATTCCTGAGCTGCTGGCCACACTGGCGCTTGAGGGCTGCACCGTGACGATCGATGCCATGGGTACCCAGCCGGACATTGCACAGGCCATTCTCGATCGCGGGGCGCACTATCTGCTGGCCATCAAGGGAAACCAGCCGAAGCTGGCCGAAGCGATCGATGACTTCGCTGACACCTTTTTGGACGGCGATCCTGCCCGGGTACCCCATGCGCACTTCGAGCATGTCGAGAAGGACCATGGCCGGCTGGAGGTTCGTCGCTGCCATGTTTTCGACCAACTCCAGTGCCTGCCACAGCCAGAACGCTGGCCAGGACTGCGCACTTTCGTGATGCTGGAGTCCGAGCGGACTGTGGGCAACCAGACCAGCCTGGAGCGCCGTTACTACATCAGCAGTCTTGCTCCGGATGCAGAGCGCATCGCACATGCCATCAGGGCGCACTGGGGCGTGGAGAACCGCGTCCACTGGTGCATGGATGTCATTTTTGGTGACGATCAGATGCGGATCCGAACCGGGCATGCTGCCCACAACATGGCCGTTCTCAAGCAACTTACATTGAATTTGATCCGGTTGGATCCGGTCAAGCGCAAGGGTGGCATCAAGGCACGAAGGCTGATTGCTGCAACCTCTGATGATTATCGGGCTGAACTATTAGGTCTCAGGTGAGCTTCATGCGATTGCCTTGACAGGCGTTGTTGATTATCATAAAACACTGACACTGTATTATATAATCGTGCTTTTGTGTTATTTTTTTAATATTTACTGATTACGTACTTGCTTAACCACTCAGTTGCGCTAGAACTAATAGACGCGAAATTTAAATCTCTAATTTTCCAACACTTAGTAAAACCTCGTTTGCCATCCCACTACCATTGTAGGAGCAAATCAGGAGACATAAAAAATTAGCGGTAGCGTGCCTGGCCCTCTAGATAAGTATTGGAGACTGTAATGAAGTTTGAAAAGTCACAGACAGCAATCGACCACCTGACTCCCGAGCAACACCGAATTACCCAGGAGGCGGGCACCGAAAGGCCCTTCACGGGCGAGTACAACGACAACAAGGAGCCTGGCATCTACGTCGACATAGTGTCGGGAGAGCCACTGTTCGCTTCGACGGACAAGTTCGATTCGGGTACTGGCTGGCCCAGCTTCACCAAGCCGATCGTTTCGGCAAACGTGAACGAGGTGCGGGACAGCGCACACGGCATGGTCCGGACGGAGGTCAGGTCAGTACACGCAGACAGTCATCTCGGCCATGTGTTCCCCGATGGTCCTTCCGACCGCGGCGGTCTGCGGTACTGCATCAACTCAGCGTCCCTTCGCTTCATCCCGCGCGACGAGATGGAGTCCGAGGGATACGGTGAATATCTCGATCAAGTAGAGGAGGCTTAACATGCATCAGCGCGCTGTTCTCGCAGGAGGATGTTTCTGGGGCATGCAGGATCTGATCCGCAAGCGGCCCGGCATCATCTCGACCCGTGTGGGTTACACGGGCGGCGATATTCCGAACGCCACGTATCGTAATCACGGCACGCATGCCGAGGGGATCGAGATTGTCTTCGACCCGACAGTGACGAGCTACCGGAACATCCTGGAATTCTTCTTCCAGATCCACGATCCGACGACGCTGAACCGCCAGGGCAATGATCGTGGGCTCTCCTACCGGTCGGGCATCTATTATGTCGACGAGGAGCAGAAGCGCGTCGCCGAGGATACGATCGCCGATGTGGATGCCTCGGGGCTGTGGGATGGCAAAGTGGTGACCGAGGTCCAGCCGGTCGGCGAGTTCTGGGAGGCCGAGCCCGATCACCAGGATTATCTGGAGAAGCGCCCGGGCGGCTACACCTGCCACTTCGTCCGTCCCGGCTGGGTGCTTCCGAAGCGCCAAAAGGTTGACGACGTACAGCCAGCGGCCGGGACCGCGGCGGAATAGGCTTCACTGCCGTTGCCACTGCGCCGATCCGGTCCGCAATCTTCGTGACCGCGTCGTTCAGCGACGCGGTCATCGAACCCTACTTCAGAGTGACGGCTCGTTCCAGTCAGTCGCCATCGCAACACCAGGATCGCAGATTTATGCCAGACCTCTCGTCCTTTCCGATCACGCAGCGCTGGCCGGCATCTCATCCCGATCGCCTGCAACTCTACGCAGCCCCTACGCCCAATGGCGTCAAGGTCTCGATCATGCTTGAGGAGACTGGCCTGGCGTACGAGCCCCACCTGATCGACATCTCGAACAACGAGTCGAAGGATCCGGCGTTCGTGTCGCTGAACCCGAACGGACGCATACCGGCGATCATCGATCCGGCTGGCCCTGACGGTAGACCCATCGCCTTATGGGAATCCGGTGCGATCCTCCTCTATCTGGCCGACAAGACGGGTCAGTTCATCTCCACCGAACCAGGCCAGCGTTACGAGACCCTAGCGTGGGTGTTCTTTCAGATGTCGGCCATCGGGCCGATGTTCGGTCAGCTCGGCTTCTTCCTGCGATTTGGCGGCAAGGACTATGAGGACAAGCGGCCGCAACAGCGCTTTATCGACGAATCCACGCGTCTGCTGGGGATTCTGGATCGCCGGCTGGAAGGCCGCGACTGGATCGTCGACGACTATTCGATCGCGGACATCGCGACGCTCGGCTGGGTGAATGCGCTGGTGGAATTCTACGCTGCGGGTGACATCCTTGGCCTCAGCAGCTTTTCGAACGTCCGCGCATGGCTTGGACGCGGGCTGGCTCGACCGGCCGTCCAGCGTGGCCTCCACATTCCCGCGAGGCCAGCATGAGCATCATCGCCGCCTATTATTACAACGAAGGCAAGCGAGTTCGCGAAATCGCGCTCGATGAGCACGTCAAGTTGGGCGAGAGTCGCTCGGGCTTCTGCTGGATCGCGCTTAGCGAACCCACCCCCGAGGAACTACTCGCGATCCAAAGGACATATAATCTTCATCCGTTGGCGATCGACAACGCGATGCACCCGCTGTGCCCGCCCAAGCTCGAGGTCTACAACGATGAGTTGTACGTCGTCGCGCAGACCGCCGAGCTGGTCGGCGACCGGATCAGCTACGGCAAGATGGCGATCTTCACCGGTCACAATCACCTTATCACCGTGCGGCACGGCAATGCCGGAGCGCTGGGCAAACTTCGGGAGCAACTCGAGGCATCGCCGACGCAGTTCGGCAAGGGTGTCGACTATGTGCTGCACGCGATCTTGCATCGCGTGGTCGACCAGTATCTGCCCATCTTCGAAATGATCGAGGACGACGTCCTGGCGATGGAGCGACGGTCGCTGCACGATTTCCTCGGGCCAGAAGAGGTGGCGCGAATCTTCGAACTAAGGTCCGAACTCACGCGGTTCCAGCGCACGCTCGGGGCTATGGCCGAGCTGGTGCGAAAGCTCGTTCGCGGCCACTTTCCCTGCATCAGCGCCGAAATGACACCATATTTCCACGACGTCGCGGACCATGTCCACCGCGTGCAGTCCATGGTCGACGGCCTCCTGCTTGTCCTGTCCACGGTCTTTGAGGCCAGCGTCCTTCTTGAAGCGCAAAGGACGGGGGTGATCACCCGCCAGCTGGCGGCTTGGGCGGCAATACTGGCAGTCCCGACGGCGATCGCTGGAATATACGGCATGAACTTTAAGCACATGCCGGAGCTGGACACGGCCTACGGATACTTTGTCGTGCTCGGAGTGATAGCGATATCGTGCGTTTTCCTATTTGTGCGCTTCAAGAAGGCTAAGTGGCTGTGAATACTGCCCATCGTTTTCTTCGCCGTCATCTGACGGTTACAGCGGGCCTTATACGGAAGCTTGTCCAATCCAACTCAAGATGAAGGTGCGTCCATGACATAGCAGCTGACCGACGCTCTACAAGCAGTTCAGTCCTTCATCGCCAAGGGCTAAGACCGCGAATAGCGCGTCAAGGACAGCAATCTCGTCGATCTCGAGCCAGGATCAACCATCGGTCCGTGCGGCATCTGCGTCGACGCGGCGTTTCGCCTCGGAAGCGGTGATGATGGCGATAACGCCTCCACCCTCTACGCGATCACCGATCCGGCGACCGAGCATAAGGGCCTGTTGATCGACGTGTTCGATGAAATCTGCTACCGCGACCCAGTTCAAGAGTCGGGACCTCAATGTAGAAGAAGTTGACTAACGAGCATTCGCGTCATCCGATCAAGCAAGCTGGAGACATTTATGAAAGCCATTGGTTACAAGGTTCCGGGACCCATCGCCGCGGATGCCGCGCTGGTCGACATCAATCTGCCTCGGCCTGTCGCTGCAGGATACGATATCCTGGTTGAGGTGAAGGCCGTCTCGGTCAACCCGGTCGACTACAAGGTCCGCAACAGCACGCCGCCGGCAGATGGCGATTGGAAGGTGCTGGGATGGGATGCCGCCGGGATTGTGCGCGAGGTCGGCCCCGACGTCACGCAGTTCGAGTTAGGCGACGAGGTCTATTATGCCGGATCGATCACACGGCCCGGTACCAATGCGGAGTTCCATCTCGTCGACGCCCGGATTGTCGGTCACAAACCTGCGTCGCTCTCCTGGGCGGAAGCGGCGGCGCTGCCGCTGACGACGTTGACGGCCTGGGAGGCGATGTTCGACCGCCTGGACGTGGCGAAGCCCGTACCCGGTGCGGCGGAGGCGATCCTCATCATCGGTGGCGCGGGCGGGGTTGGGTCGATCGCCGTCCAGATCGCGCGACAGCGCACGGACCTCACCGTCATCGCCACAGCCTCTCGACCGGAAACCCAAGAGTGGGTAAGAGGGCTTGGAGCTCACCACGTCATCGACCATTCTCGTCCGCTCGCGCCACAGATCGCCGAACTCGGCATCGGTGCTCCCGCTTTCGTCTTTTCGACCACACATACCGAGCAACATGTCGCCGACATCGCCGAACTGATCGCCCCACAAGGACGGTTCGGACTGATCGACGATCCCAAGGCATTCGATATCATGGTTTTCAAGCGCAAGGCGGTGTCGATCCACCACGAGCTGATGTTCACGCGGTCGATCTACGGCACGCCCGACATGAATGAGCAGGGCGAGATTCTGGATGCGATGGCAGCGCTGGTTGACGACGGCAAAATCCGCACGACGCTGACCCGGCGACTGTCGCCGATCAATGCCGCCAATCTGAAGACGGTGCATGCACTGATCGAAAGTGGCGCGGCTAAAGGCAAGATCGTCCTCGAAGGCTTCTAACGACCGCGATCGCCAAACATCTTGTCCAACCTCAAAAAGCCGAACGGGTTATGCCCCAGCGATGAGAATCCCATGACCAAATCTATTGCCACCGCCTCGATCAACCGCGAAACCGCAGTCGCCCTCATCGACGCGGCGCTCGCTGCGGCCCGTGCCATCGGCATCCCGGCTGCCGTCGCCGTCGTCGACGCCACCGGTAACCTGCGCGCGTTCGAGCGCACCGACGATGCGCCGTTCCTTACCGTCGATGTTGCCATCGACAAGGCCTGGAGTTCCGCCTCGTTTGGGTTCCCGACCCATGTCTGGAACGACTATGTGACCAACGATCCAAAAGTGGCGCCGCTAGCCTATCGCCCTCGGATGGTCGCTGTCGGCGGCGGTTATCCGATTCTGGAGGATGGGAAGTTGATCGGCGGCATAGGCATCTCCGGAGGCAACTATCAGCAGGATCAGGATGCGTGCGTCGAGGCACTCATGAAAATCGGGTTCCAGTTGCCAGCCTGACGACTGTGAGGCCATCACCGGTGGTAATGGCCAACAGATCCAACCTTTGAGAGGCCTAATGATGGAAGCGTTCGTCGTCTTTACGCGGGAAGAAACCAGCGACCCACATGCACTCGCAACCTATTCTGCAGGCGTCGGACCATCGTTCGATGGTCACGACGTTACCTTTCTCGCCGCTTATGGCGCGATCCAGCATTTGGAGGGGCCGCCCATCGAAGGGGCCGTAATCTTGCGTTTCCCGACGATGCAGGCCGCTCGCGACTGGTATGACAGTCCCGCCTACCAAACCATCGCTGCTCAACGCTTTGCCGGTTCCCGTTACCGCGCCTTTATCATTGAAGGGCGGCGGTGACATACCGACAGAAGCACTTCGGCGCTGACCACGAGGTATCGGCGTGTGAACTCGCATCTTGGGAATCTGTGGGGGGGACCAAGACAGCGGCGCTAGGGGCTCATATCGTCGATCGGATCAGAGAGTTGCTCGGCGAGAATGGGTTATCTATTGCCGAGCTGACGGAGCGGAGCCGCCCTCTCCCAACGGATTGATTCAATCGTTGACGCTCCTCCTATCCGGATCCGGGTTTTCGCACGCTGATCAACAGAGTTACAGCGCGCAACGCCTGTAGTGGGCATCAGGGGATGGGTGGCAATCAGGATGATTGCCCACCTTCCAACGATTAACCTTGCTCAAGTTGCTTCACTAGTCGCTCCGCGTCGAGATGGAAGTCCGAGAAAACAATGCTACCGCCAGCGTCGATAACCGTAAACCACGGAGTTCCTCGTGTGCGGTAGTCTTCCATGAAGGTTGGAAACGGCGAGCCGGTCGGTTGCTCGTCGTGACCGAAAACGATAGGAAGCTCATACTTGAGCTGGTTCACGCGCAACTTCTCGAAGGTATTCTCATGCGTTCCTTCGAAGACGGTCTGGATCACTGCGAACCCCACGTCTTTTGAGCTCAACGCTGCATGCAACTTTTGTAGCGTCGGAAACCCATGCAAATGGCAACCTTGGCACCAATGCTGGAAGGCAAACAAGATTTTCGGGCCGGGCCCGATATCTGACAGTTTGAACGGCGCGATACTTTCCCCATCTTTGCCAATCCATTTTTGCACCCGCAGCTCAGGCGCTTGTCGTTCGATCTCGTTCATCTGATCCTCCAACCCCGATACAGAAGCTTAGTGGATGATCGCGCGTCGCGACGGTGCGCGAACGTCCGACCTTATTTTCCCTATTTCCTGAAGCCAGAATAGATCAGATCGACATTTCGTCCTTAATATACTCAAGCTGCCGGCGAGCGCGAACTGGGCAACCATGCGCTGGTGAGCCTTGAGCTTTGCACGCTGCCCATCCGTTTGAGAGCGAACCTGCAACTTCCGCTCCGCATACCGCAGATCAGCGTACGCAGCCTTGGGGTTATCTACCCTATAGCCATTGGGTATTGGGAATCATGCTGGCCTGACGCTATGTTCGATACGCGATTTTTTACGATGATAGAGCATCTGTATCTGATTTTTAGTCGATTGGCTTATTCGGCGGATGTGCGGGCAAATGCTTTACGCAGAGTACTGAAATGAAGGCCGGCTTCGGTCTGCCGTATCGAGCAAGAGGGGTCACTATGGTCACCAGAGGTTTCACCGGTCGCGGTTCAGGCGACCAGTCCGATCGGATTCCGCCAGGTCAGCATCTGGTGGAGGATTTCCCTGTTCTGTCGGCCGGCCCTACGCCGAGGGTAGAGCCCTCCGACTGGAAATTCACAGTCAAAATTGGTCCGAAGCCCGTCAAAACGTGGAATTGGGGCGAATTCAACACTCTACCAAAGACCCAGGTGACAAAGGATATTCACTGCGTCACCTCTTGGTCCAAACTGGATACCGTTTGGGAGGGTGTACTCATTGAAGACATCCTTGCAGATGCAGAGCTTGATCGGCCTACCGATTTCGTCTTGGCGCACTGCTACGATAATTATTCGACAAACGTCCCTCTGACGGATCTGCTTTCCGGGAAAGCGATGGTCGCCCTCAGTTATGCGGGCAAGCCACTTTCCCGCGATCATGGGGGGCCGGCGCGTCTTCTAGTGCCGCACCTTTACTTCTGGAAATCCGCCAAATGGGTGAATGCGCTGCAATTCACGACGCGTGACGAGGCCGGCTTTTGGGAGCTGCACGGCTATCACATCTACGGCGATCCGTGGCGCGAACAACGATACACCCATGACTGAAAACGAAGCGCAAGTCCGTTCGTGGCAATCATGCGTGATCGACGACATCATCCAGCAAACACCGAGTATCAAGAGCTTCTTCCTTCGGTTGAGCAAGCCGTTCGCGCACACCGCAGGTCAGCACGTCGATATCCGGCTGACCGCGCCCGACGGCTACAGTGCAATGCGCAGCTACTCGATCGCGTCATCGGCAGTTTCGACCCCGATCGTCGAGATAGCTATCGAGCGCATGCCGGATGCCGAAGTTTCGCCGTTTTTTCACGACATCGCGGCGATTGGTGACGAAATCGAAGTTCGCGGTCCGCTCGGTGGCCATTTCCTTTGGCCTGAGCCTGCCATAGATCCGGTTCTGTTGATCGGGGGAGGCTCCGGCCTCGTGCCGTTGATGGCAATGATCCGGCAGCGCCGCGCATTGGCCCAAGCCGTTCCGACAGCGTTGCTCCTGTCCGCACGAACCGCCGAGGACGTTCTCTTCTCAGAAGAACTTCATTGCATCGAAATCAGCGATCCGGCGTTCGTCCTGGCGCTCGCGATTACGCGCGAGAAACCGGTTCGCGCATCGGACTTTGCGCGACGGATCGACGGCATGATGGTCCAAGAAATTCTAACCAGGCTTCAGGGAAAGCCGACGCAAGTGTTCGTCTGCGGGTCTAACGGATTCGTCAACATCGCAACCGATAGCGCGCTGCTGGCGGGCTTGGACGCCTCCATCATCAAGACGGAGCGCTACGGGGGCTAGCGGCGCGAGCTATCTCACGTCGCGCCGATCGTAGACGTGCGCCCTGGGAAGCTTTGGCGATCAACGTGAACCGTTTTGCCGAACACAGTCTTCGTACCCCCCGGCCTCTAGAACGCCTTCGCTCGCGATACCTGGCTCGACATCAAGCTCAATTTGAAAGTTCCTGCACTATCCGTCGTCCTGATATGCTCGACCAGCATGATGGGCGATTCGAGCGGGACCGCTTCCGTCCCAATCGAGGCTCGGTTACCTTAGAGCATCGGCTCGGCGCTACAGGAGGCGCGTGCGGCCTCTGCCTGGCGGTGAAAGCACTTTGGGCCATGTCGCCTGGATAGCGGCCAATCGTCAGCATCTGCTCCGATGTCGGCCAAGGTGCAGTCGCCATCTTTGAACGCCGCGAATTGGAGATCAACGCCATGACAGCGATCCGCGTGCAACTGCCGGAGATGCAATATGACAACTGATGTATTGCTGTACACCACGAATTGGTGCCCGTTCTGCCGCCGAGCGAAGGCGCTCCTCAAGGAAAAGGGCGTGCGATGGAAGGAGCTCGATATTGAGGCGGATCCGGCTCACCGGCAGGCCATGGCGGAAGCGTCGGGGCGAAGCTCCGTGCCGCAGATCTTCATCAATGGCACCCTTATCGGTGGCTCCGATGAGCTATTCGCGCTCGATGTCAGAGGCGAGCTCGACAAACTTCTCGGGCGCAACCCGCCTGCCACCTGAGGAGGTGCGGCTTGGGGCAGCCAGCCCGCGAGCCTTCGCCGGTTGATGAATACAAAAGGAGAGTCCGTTGGTCTCAGCCATCTGGAAAGACACTACTATCGCCACAAGCGACGAAACAGTCATCGTCGAGGGAAATCACTACTTCCCACCGTCAGGAGTCGACCTGAGCCTGCTTGAGATGAGCCCGCACACATCTGTCTGTCCGATCAAAGGCGCCGCGCGCTTCTTTCATGTTCGCGCGGGTGACGCGCTCAACGTGAACGCCGCTTGGACCTATCCCGCCCCCACTCCGGATGCCGAGGGTATCCGGGATTACATCGCTTTCTGGAAAGGCGTGGACGTTGCCTAGCAGACTGGACGGACGACTTCGCTGATAGCCATGCGGGCGCCGACATCTCAATTATCCTGCCCACCCCGGGCCTCGTCGGCTGCAGGAATCTGCCCGGCACCTTAGCGCGACCCGGCACTGGCGGTCTCGCACCCGCCGCGCCTCTGTTCTATCAATAAGGATGGATGACATGGAGCATTCCGAGTTCGATGCCGCTTTCGCGAAGCTTGCGGAGGGATACAGAGAAGGGACTTATGAAGGCCGGCGTTTCAGCTTGATCGTCCGGCGATCTGGGGACGGACGTCGCAACAGTCTGTTCGCCAGGGAGTTGGACGGGACTGACATTGTCAGCTTCAACCTCTTCCGCGTTACATCAGATAGGACATTGTTGAAGCCGTGCGAAATGTCCGCCGAAAAGGTCGTAGCGTTCGTGCTGGAGTTCCGACCGGACACCTGACGGGCAGAAGAAGATCCCGGCCAACCGGCGCGCCTGCGACGGCCGGCTATCTAAGGCTGCGCAAGCCTATAGCCGCAGCTCATTGCACTTCGTCTGGCGAGGAATTCAACATCGATACGTCGCCATCCGCGGGGATATCGGTACAGGCGCCCGTGTAAGCCAGATTGAGAAATCCTAAGCGATGACTAACACCAATGACGCCACCCTTCCGACACATTCTATTCTTGAGGAATGCACAGCGATGGCTGTCGTCAACGCTCTGAAGATTATTCTGAAGAACAGCTACGCGATCTACCTTAAGACAAAAAATGCCACTCGGGCGCATCCCGCCCCTACTTCAGGGACTTTCACTTGCTTCTCGCTCTGTCACTCACAGCATCGGCACGCCCATGACGCATGGTATCCAGGCCTCATAATTTTCCCATATAACCTTCTTGTCTTTTGCGCACCCAGAAAGACTCGAGGCTTTAACTGGACAGATGAGCCCTCGAGGGTAGTGTTCACCTGATTGGCTTTCTCATATCTGATGTTGATTCGCACAGTGTGCCAACCAGGTGATAGTTTCAAAAAACCTGCGCTTCAGAGCGAATTAGACGATCTTCGATAAGAGCGATCCGCCTCAAAATCCAAAACATCTAACATTGTCCTAGAGCCATATTTGTACCTAGTACTATGGCGCTCCCATTAACACATTTGATGATGCACAGAAAACTTAGCTCATGATAGCTTTCAGCTAACAGCTATTCGGAAGCCCGAAAGGATTCAACCGTTTAAGCGTGAACCGTCGATTATAAATACTTTCGTAAGTTAGCTTTAAAGGACGCTTTTAGTCCTTGTAAATACGCATTACGACTCCACAGCTACCAAATCCATACGGCGCCAGCAACCATTAAAACACCCGACACTACTAAAACAATAGTAGAGGCGCGATTGCTGCCTTTCAAAGTATGACCAACACCCACATCCATAACTAGGTGTCGAATTCCGGCTACGAGATGATAAATAAATGAAGAGTATACCAACCAGAAACTAACTTTGCCGAAAGGTGAAGAAAAAATCTCCTTGACTTCATTAAAACCCTTTTCTGACTCCAACGATTTGCTCAGCATATACAGTATCAGTCCCAGAAAAATAAAGAGCATAATTCCTGAAATCCGGTGCAGAATCGATGTAAGCGCCGTGAGAGGAAGCTGAATGGTTCGAATATCAAGATTAACCGGCCGCTTTTTATTCATTTTGACTCCAGTCAACAATTCTAGTGGGGGATTTCAGTTTTCGATCTCATTCATCATAGCAGCTGTAACTAAGGCTGGCGGCGACAATAATGGAGATATTCGGGGCTTACGTTGCATTTTGAGGTCGCAAGTGCATGTGCGTAAATTGAAGCAAATTGCAAGGTTATGCCCAATAGGTAGCTAGCTTATTAATTTAACAAAAGTGACGTGTGTCGTTCTGCAGGGCATGCTGTTCCCCAACCCTGGAAAACCTATCCTCTTTAACACGTCAAAGTCGATTGATAGGCTTGCTGCAACAGCTATCTGCCCGGTTGAAGTCGAAGATCGATGTATCTGTAGGGTTTGGAAATAAATGCGGGCGCCCACCGCACTCACGGCTCAGTTACCATTCTTTGTGCATCGCGGCCGCGCGGCTAGTTGGTAGCTGTTCTAAGCCTAGTCAGTGCCGCCCTTCGCCCCAAGCCCCATAGTCAGATTTGAGAAATGACAGTAGGCGATGCCGCAACGCGCTTCATCGACCTATGTAAAACGACTCCTTTATCGAAATAGTGCACTCATCGCTCTCCACGGCGATCCCTTCATCGCGAATTGCACCGCCCAAGACGATCTGCACTGAAATCAATACTTTCTGATGCCTCTTGATTAGAGATGCCAGCCATAATAATCTCATCGCCAACGCATACGGCGTTCGGCAGCCAACACACTCTCACTCACTACTGGAAGCTCAGACATGAAAACCATAGGCATTGAAAACTCGAAGTCCAGCGTACAGGCCCACTTAACGCTTGGAACCAAAACTATGGGGCTAGGTATCTATGGCGCGTACTTGGCTCTCGCTATTATTTACTTCTGGTTCGGCGGCATGAAATTTACCCACTACGAGGCCGAGGGCCTGGTTCCACTGGTGAGCAACAGCCCGCTTTTGGGATGGGTGTATAGCATTTTTTCGGTCGACATGTTCTCCAGCCTGCTCGGCATACTAGAGATTTCGATCGGCACTCTGATCGCAGGCCGCATGCTGTCGCCCAAACTATCCGTGGTAGGAGGCGCTCTGTCTGCAGGCCTGTTCTTCACAACCCTTAGCTTTATGTTTTCCACTCCGGGCGTCATTGAGCCTAGTTTAGGGTTTCCGGCGATTTCCGTTGCGCCAGGTCAGTTTCTGCTTAAAGACTTAGGGTTGCTTGCTGTTTCGATATTTGTGGCAGGCCATTCGCTGGTTGAACTGGAAAAACGTAAAATTAATGCATAATTTTTTCAATGGCTTAAGGCAGTAATGCCTTAGGCCTTTTTGCCATCATTTTCCCCCGCCAGATCTTTCAACCAGTCACGAGGGCTCAACCCCGTCTTGCGTCTAAATGCGCGAGACAGCGCCGAAGGACTTTCGTAGCCGACTTGAGCTGCAATCAGCGTAATCGAGCGGGCACTGTTGCAAATAGTCGGTGGTGATAAACTTATCATCCCCTTTTGCTGATGGAGCTGCACATGAACCCATTCAAAGGCCGGCATTTTCAGCGTGACATCATTCTGTGGGCCGTACGCTGGTAC
>NZ_JBIMRA010000039.1:0-20489 GCF_043945515.1 Citrobacter freundii complex sp. 2024EL-00216
CACCCACGCGCCTGGAGATCTGCGAAGCGCAATCACCTTCTCGGAAACCCTCGCGAAATTTCGCAGTCGCGACGCCAGAGACCGAGGGTTAGATCATGCCTAGCATTCACCTTCCGGCCGCCCGCTAGCGGACCCTGGTCAGGTTCCGCGAAGGTGGGCGCAGACATGCTGGGCTCGTCAGGATCAAACTGCACTATGAGGCGGCGGTTCATACCGCGCCAGGGGAGCGAATGGACAGCGAGGAGCCTCCGAACGTTCGGGTCGCCTGCTCGGGTGATATCGACGAGGTTGTGCGGCTGATGCACGACGCTGCGGCGTGGATGTCCGCCAAGGGAACGCCCGCCTGGGACGTCGCGCGGATCGACCGGACATTCGCGGAGACCTTCGTCCTGAGATCCGAGCTCCTAGTCGCGAGTTGCAGCGACGGCATCGTCGGCTGTTGCACCTTGTCGGCCGAGGATCCCGAGTTCTGGCCCGACGCCCTCAAGGGGGAGGCCGCATATCTGCACAAGCTCGCGGTGCGACGGACACATGCGGGCCGGGGTGTCAGCTCCGCGCTGATCGAGGCTTGCCGCCATGCCGCGCGAACGCAGGGGTGCGCCAAGCTGCGGCTCGACTGCCACCCGAACCTGCGTGGCCTATACGAGCGGCTCGGATTCACCCACGTCGACACTTTCAATCCCGGCTGGGATCCAACCTTCATCGCAGAACGCCTAGAACTCGAAATCTAACGTCCGTTCGGGCATCGAGGTCCATGTCGGGGTGGGACGGGCCCGTGGCTTCAAGATCACTTGCAGTCCGACCGCGATGTCTTGGTTGCGCGAGAGGTTGTCGATATCCTCCACTTCCATCATCAACCCTGGATAATGCCGCCGCCGTCATCGCCGCCGACGCCCGTGCCGGGCTTTTCGGGCCTGTCAGGCTTGCTCGGCCTTCAGCCTGCCTGGGCGAGATCTCCGGCGGACGGATTAACGGCGGAGCTTCGCCGCCTTTCGTGCGTGTGAAGGCCGAAGATAGTTCTCTCAAAAACATCCGTTTATGAGAGATACCAAATGTCATTTTCAGAAGACGACTGCACCAGTTGATTGGGCGTAATGGCTGTTGTGCAGCCAGCTCCTGACAGTTCAATATCAGAAGTGATCTGCACCAATCTCGACTATGCTCAATACTTGTGTGGGCTCTGTTGCAAAAATCGTGAAGCTTGAGCATGCTTGGCGGAGATTGGACGGACGGAACGATGACGGATTTCAAGTGGCGCCATTTCCAGGGTGATGTGATCCTGTGGGCGGTGCGCTGGTATTGTCGCTATCCGATCAGCTATCGCGACCTTGAGGAAATGCTGGCGGAACGCGGCATTTCGGTCGACCATACGACGATCTATCGCTGGGTCCAGTGCTACGCCCCGGAGATGGAGAAGCGGCTGCGCTGGTTCTGGCGGCGTGGCTTTGATCCGAGCTGGCGCCTGGATGAAACCTACGTCAAGGTGCGGGGCAAGTGGACCTACCTGTACCGGGCAGTCGACAAGCGGGGCGACACGATCGATTTCTACCTGTCGCCGACCCGCAGCGCCAAGGCAGCGAAGCGGTTCCTGGGCAAGGCCCTGCGAGGCCTGAAGCACTGGGAAAAGCCTGCCACGCTCAATACCGACAAAGCGCCGAGCTATGGTGCAGCGATCACCGAATTGAAGCGCGAAGGAAAGCTGGACCGGGAGACGGCCCACCGGCAGGTGAAGTATCTCAATAACGTGATCGAGGCCGATCACGGAAAGCTCAAGATACTGATCAAGCCGGTGCGCGGTTTCAAATCGATCCCCACGGCCTATGCCACGATCAAGGGGTCGTTTGCGGGAGGGGGCGGAATCCTACGCTAAGGCTTTGGCCAGCGATATTCTCCGGTGAGATTGATGTGTTCCCATCCGAGCGGCGAAACATGGGCCAAGAGATCGGGCGATAGCAGCTTTCCATCGCGTTTCTGGTTTGCAACGACCTCGCCGAGCTTCATGGTGTTCCAGAAGATGATGATGGCGGCGAGCAGATTCATGCCGGCGATGCGGTAATGCTGGCCTTCGGCGGAACGGTCGCGGATTTCACCGCGGCGGTGGAAGCTGATTGCCCGCTTCAGCGCATGATGAGCTTCGCCTTTGTTGAGCCCGATCTGGGCACGCCGTTGGAGTTCGGCATCCAGAATCCAGTCGATCATGAACAGGGTGCGCTCGACGCGACCGACTTCCCGCAGGGCTGTCGCGAGCTCGTTCTGCCGCGGATAGGAGGCGAGTTTCCGCAGAATCTGGCTTGGCGCGACGGTCCCGGCAGCAATGGTGGCGGCGATGCGCAGGATGTCGGGCCAATTGCGCTCGATCATGGCTTGGTTGACCTTTCCGCCGATCAACGCTCGCAGGTGCGCCGGGGCGGCCGACGGATTGAACGCGTAGAGCCGTTTGGATGGCAGGTCGCGGATGCGCGGAGCGAACCGGTAGCCGAGAATGGCACATGCGGCAAAGACGTGATCGGTGAAGCCGCCCGTGTCGGTGAACTGCTCGCGGATATGGCGTCCAGCATCGTTCATCAGCAGGCCATCGAGGATGTAAGGCGCTTCGCTTGCCGTTGCAGGAATCACCTGGGTTGCGAACGGCGCATATTGGTCGGAGACGTGGCTATAGGCTTTCAGGGGTCTGACGCTCAGTGGAACGAAAACTCACGTTAAGCAACGTTTTCTGCCTCTGACGCCTCTTTTAATGGTCTCAGATGACCTTTGGTCACCAGTTCTGCCAGCGTGAAGGAATAATGGCCGAGCATATTGATATGTCCGTGGCAAAGCGGGGTTCTAAGCGGGAATCCCAGAAAATTCCGTCATTCCGTATGATGAAAATTCAGTCGACTCCTCGCTTGACGTGACGAGCGCCAAAAGCCTGCCGCATCTGCCTGGCGCGCTCGAGCTCATCGCCATGCAAATACATCGACGTCGTGGCGATCGACGCATGGCGTAGGTTGTCGCGCACCGCGGTGAGCTGAGCTCCCCGGGCCAACGCATGGCTGGCATGACTGTGACGCATCCAATGAGGCGTGGCACGGCGCAGCTTTTCGGCGGCGACCGGATGATCGGCCTCAATGGCCTCAGCGGCTTGCGTAAAGAATCTTCGCAACACGCACCAAAGGTGAGGGCCGGTGATGCCGGCATTACCGTCTTCCCCAAGACTGCCCACCAGGGGCGTTTTCGGATTCCACCGTTCCCGGCTGACTGGCAGTTGACGCTGTGCCAAGTATTGGTCCAGCGCCGTATACGCGAGCGGCGGCAAGGCCACCTTACCTGGTTTGCCACCTTTGCCAACCAAATGCAGCCAGTGGTCACCGTGCTCGTCGAGGCGGACATTACCCAGGACGGCGCCGACCAGTTCGCTAGCGCGCAGGCCCGTGGCATAGCCGAAGTCGAGCATGAAGCGCAGGCGTTGTGCTGCCGGCTCGGACCAGCCGTAGGACCATTCCAGGCCGTCTGCAATGGCGCGCAGCAGTAGCCATTCTCCCTCGGTAAAGCCTCGCGCCGTATCCAGTGCGGGCCGCAAGGCGTGACCGCGTACCTTGACGCCGGCGAAAGGGTTGGCCAGCACATAGCGCTGCTCGATGAGCCACCGGAACAGCGCCGAGAGCACCGTCAGCGCATACGCTGCCGAGCGTGCGGACAAGCCGCCCGAGAAGGGGCGCCATTCCACCGAATCGCGTGGTCGAGGTGGCCCCACCCAACGCTCGCGCGGGGTCGGGTGCCGGACAAAGGCCCGGTACGCGATTGCATCGTCCGTGGTCAGGGATGATAGCGCCCGTCCGCGTTCGACGATGGCCCACAGGATTAGCCGCGCAGCCTCCTTGCGATAGGCGCGCTGTGTGGCGACAGTCTCGTGCAGCGCCAGCCAGGCCTGCACGGCCTCGTAGTCGTTGGTCGCATTCAGCGTGCAAGCGTTGCGCGGGGCCCGGAAATTGCCCTGCGAGCCGTCGACTTCGTTCGGCAGACGCAACTGCTCCCACGGCACGATGCCGCTGGGCTGAATAATCGGGATCAGGGCCCGGGCGCGCTCGGTGAGCTGCGGATGTGCGGCAAAGAAAGCCTCGACCTGCCGGGCGCCTGTCATGCCGAGTCCCTCGATGGCTTTCCACCAGCCACGCCGGCGGGGAATGCGCACGGTCAGCGCCGAGAGGGTGTGGATACCGTACGCCTGCAGTGCCCTGACGGTCCTCGGAGACAGCCACTGGTCGATGCTGTCGCTGATCTGGGGCTTCGGCGCCGGCAGCGTGGGCAAGAGCCGGATCGCGCGTTCGACGGCACCCGCGCGCCCCTGTCGCTCTTCGGGGGCGTGCTGGAACACGTCGGCCAGATCCGGCCGGTGGCGGCTGTTGGCGAAAACGATGAGCTGGCGGCGGATATGCCCCAGCATCCCTCGCGCTGATTGACCGGCGGCCTTGCGTGCCGCCAGGTAGTGTTCAACGGCCGCGCGAGAGCTGAGTCCCGCGTACCAGCCGCGCAAGGCAGCCAGCGAATCCGCATCGGGAAAGCCGACTGGGGTAGAACTCGAAGCCGTAGTCTGGCCCGTTTTCATATGGACAGGTTGCGATTCGAAAAGCGAGTAACGCGATAATAACGATTATTTCAGTAGAATCGAAAATGCCCCATGTTTCTACGAAACCTCAAGATAGCAAGAACGGGCCATGAGCAAGAAGAACAAGCTACTCAGCGTCCTATCCGACGCCGAACAGGAGGCCTTGTATGGCCTGCCGGAGTTCGATGATGCGCAGCAGCTGGAATATCTGGCTGTGACAGAAACCGAGTTGGCGCTTGCCAACAGCCGGCCCAGTCTTCATGCCAAGGTCTATTGCCTCTTGCAGATCGGCTACTTCAAGGCCAAGCATGCCTTCTTCAGTTTCGACTGGGACGAAGTCGAGGACGATTGCGCTTTCGTGCTGAGCCGCTATTTCCACGGCGAGGTGTTCGAACCCAAGGCGATCACCAAGCATGAACGCTACACCCAGCGCGAGCAGATCGCCAAACTATTCGGCTACTGGCCGTGGTCGGCCGCCTTCCTGCCGCAGCTCGAGCAGCAGGCCGCACGGACCGTGCGGCGTGACGTAACGCCGGGGTTCGTCGCCGCCGAGCTGATCGTCTGGCTCAATGAGCACAAGATTATCCGGCCCGGCTATACGACCTTGCAAGAGTTGGTCAGCGAAACGCTATCCGCCGAGCGCCGGCGCCTGGGCAATCTGCTGGAGCAAGCGTTGGACGAATCTGCCAAGGCCGCGCTGAGCCAGCTTCTGGTCCGTGATGACACCCTGTCGCAACTGGCGGCGCTCAAGCAGGACGCCAAGAATTTCGGCTGGCGCCAGATGGTCCGCGAGCGCGAAAAGCGCGCCACGCTGGAGCCGCTGCACGCAATCGCCAAGACACTGCTGCCTAAACTCGACGTCTCGCAGCAGAACCTGCTGTACTACGCGAGCCTGGCAAACTTCTACACCGTCCACGACCTGCGCAATCTGAAGGCCGATCAGACCCAACTCTACCTGCTGTGCTATGCCTGGGTACGCTACCGGCAGCTCTCCGACAACCTGGTCGATGCGATGGCGTACCACATGAAGCAGTTGGAGGACGAAAGCAGCGCTGGTGCCAAACAATCCTTTGCCGACGAGCAGGTGCGCCGTCAGCAGGAAACGCCGCGGGTAGGCCGCCTGCTGTCACTCTACGTTGATGATAGCGTGGCCGATCCCACGCCCTTCGGCGAGGTGCGGCAGCGCGCCTACAAGATCATGCCTCGCGATACGCTGCAAACCACGGCGCAGCGTATGAGCGTGAAGCCGGCGAGCAAGCTGGCCTTGCAGTGGCAGGCGGTGGACGGGCTGGCCGACCGCATGCGCCGCCATCTTCGTCCACTGTACGTTGCGCTCGACCTCTCCGGCTCCAATCCAGACAGTCCATGGCTTGCCGCGCTGGCCTGGGCCAAAGGTGTTTTTGCCAAGCAGCAGCGGCTGTCGCAACGGCCACTCGACGAGTGGCCCGCGGCGACACTTCCGAAACGCTTGCGGCCGTACCTGCTGACCTTCGACGCCGACGGTAAACCAACCGGCCTGCACGCTGACCGCTACGAGTTCTGGCTGTACCGCCAGATCAGGAAGCGTCTCCAATCGGGTGAACTCTACCTCGACGACAGCCTGCAACACCGGCACTTCTCAGATGAACTGGTTGAGATGGACAGGAAGATCGATGTGCTCGCAAAAATGGAGATCCCCTTCCTGCAGCAACCCGTCCATGCCCAACTCGATGCGCTGACTGCCGAACTGCGCACGCAGTGGCTGGCGTTCAACCGCGAGCTGAAACAGGGCAAGCTGACGCACCTCGAATACAACAAGGACACGCAGAAACTGACCTGGCGCAAGCCCAAGAGCGAGAATGAGAAAGCGCGCGAAAAGGCATTCTACGAGAAGCTTCCGTTCTGCGACGTGGCCGACGTGTTTCGCTTCGTCAACGACGAGTGCAAGTTTCTGTCGGCGTTCACGCCCATGCAGCCGCGCTACGCGAAGAAGGTCGCCGACGCTGACAGCCTGATGGCGGTCATCATCGCGCAAGCGATGAACCACGGCAACCACGTCATGGCGCGCACCAGCGACATCCCGTACCACGTGCTGGATAGCGGCTACCAGCAGTACCTGCGCCAGGCAACGCTGCACGCGGCCAACGACTGCATCAGCAACGCCATCGCCACGCTACCGATCTTCCCATACTACTCGTTCGACCTCGAAACGCTGTACGGTGCCGTCGACGGGCAGAAATTCAGCGTCGAACGGCCGACCGTGAAGGCGCGCTATTCGCGCAAGTACTTCGGGCGCGGCAAGGGCGTGGTCGCCTACACGCTGCTGTGCAACCACATCCCGCTCAACGGCTACCTGATCGGCGCGCACGACTACGAGGCCCACCACGTGTTCGACATCTGGTATCGCAACACGTCGGACATCATGCCGACCGCGATCACCGGCGACATGCACAGCGTCAACAAGGCCAACTTCGCCATCCTGCATTGGTTTGGCCGGCGGTTCGAGCCGCGCTTCACCGACCTCAACGCGCAATTGAAAGAACTCTACTGCGCTGACGATCCAGCACAGTATCAGGCGTGCCTGATTCGGCCAGTCGGGAAAATCGACTGCGATCTCATCCATCGCGAGAAGCCGAACATCGACCGGATCGTCGCCACACTCGGGCTGAAGGAAATGACGCAGGGCACGCTGATCCGCAAGCTGTGCACCTACACCACGACGAACCCGACGCGGCGCGCGATCTTCGAGTTCGACAAGCTCATCCGCAGCATCTACACGCTTCGCTACCTGCGCGATCCGCAACTGGAACGCAACGTGCACCGCTCGCAAAATCGCCTCGAGTCCTACCATCAGCTACGCTCGGCCATTGCCCAGGTCGGCGGTAAGAAGGAACTGACCGGTCGCACCGACATTGAAATCGAGATCAGCAACCAGTGCGCACGGCTGATCGCCAACACGATCATTTTCTACAACTCGGCAATCTTGTCGCGGCTGGTGACCAAGTACGAGGCGGCCGGCAACAGCAAGGCGCTGGCACTCATCACAAAAATTTCGCCTGCGGCATGGCGGCACATCCTGCTCAACGGGCACTACACCTTTCAAAGCAGCGGCAAGACGATCGATCTCGATGCGATCGTCGCAGGCCTGGAACTGGAGTGACGGAATTTTCAGCGGTTCCGTGTTAGCAGCAGTGTAAAACTGACCCACCCCAGCGAAGTAAAACTGATCCACCTGGGCTAGTTTGGCGGCCTTTTCGAGGCCGTCGATGTTGACCCAGGAGCAAACCGTGGAAATCAGAGTTCTTGCCCGACAGGGCCACTCCATCCGGCACATCGCCCGCACGTTGGGGGTCTCGCGCAATACCGTGCGCCGCTACCTCCGCGATCCGTCGGTAGCGCGATACCAGCCCCGTGAACCACGCCCCACCAAACTGGGGCCATTTGAATCTTATCTGCGGCAACGGGTCGAGCAGGCCCACCCCATCTGGCTGCCTGCCACCGTCCTGAATCGGGAAATCCGCGCTCAAGGGTATGGCGGCGGTCTCTCGTTATTGCGCGCCTTCCTCGCCACGCTCAAGCCCGCCCGCCGCGAAGCAGGTCCGGCCGTCCGTTTCGAGACCGAGCCCGGACGGCAGTTGCAGGCTGATTTCGTGGTCTTGCGCCGGGCCAGATCCCCCATGTCGGCCTTCGTCGCCACGCTGGGATACAGCCGCATGACGTTTGTCACCTTCGTACCGGACGAATCCTTCGAGTCCGTGCGGGACTCCCTGTTGCTGGCTTTTGACTATCTGGGCGGTGTGCCCCGCGAGGTGTTGTTCGACAACATGAAGACCGTGGTGCTGGAACGCGATGCCTACGGTGACGGCAAGCACCGTTTTCACCCCGGCTTGCTTCAACTGGCCGATGACCTGGGGTTCCGGATCCGGCTGTGTCGCCCGTATCGGGCCCAGACCAAAGGCAAGGTCGAGCGCTTCAATCGCTACTTCCGCGAGAGCTTCTACAACCCGTTGCTGACCCGGATGAAGGGCACGGGGCTGCTGCTCGATTGTGCTGCTGCCAACCGACGCGTCCGTGACTGGTTGGCAGACGAGGCGAATGTGCGGGTCCACGCCACCCTGAACGAGCGCCCCATCGACCGTTGGCGGCAGGAGCGGGAACACCTGCAACCCTTGCCATCCCGTGTGCGGCGCGACGAGGCCCCCCTGCTGGATAACAGTCTCCGCCCGGTACCACTGGAATCTCTCCAGCACCCACTGTCTGTCTATGACGCAATTGGGGAGGCCTGCCGATGAACCTCCAGCATGAGCGGATCGACGCCCTGTGCCAGCAACTCAAACTCGAACGGGTGGCAACGCATTACCCCGTCCTGGCGCAGCAGGCGGTGCGCGAGGACTTCAGCTTCACCGACTTCCTGGAACACCTGTTGCGGCATGAAGCGGGGTGTCGCCAGCAGCGCAGCCGCGAACTGCTGACGCGGATGGCTTGCTTCCCGGGCATCAAGACCCTGGAGGACTATGACTTCAGCTTCAACCCCGGCGTGCCCAAGGCACTGGTGCAGGAGCTGGGCAGTCTGGCGTTTGTCGAACGGGCCGAGAACGTGGTGCTGATCGGACCCTCTGGCATCGGCAAGACCCACCTCGCCATCGCCTTGGGTTACAAGGCCGCGCAAGCCGGGGTCAAGACACGCTTCATCACGGCAGCCGACCTGATGCTGCAACTGAGCACGGCGCAGCGACAAGGGCGGCTGAAGGAATACTTCAACCGCGCCATCCTCGGTCCACGGCTGCTGGTGATCGATGAGATCGGCTACCTGCCTTTCGGACGCGAGGAAGCGAACCTGTTCTTTCAGGTGGTGGCGAAGCGCTATGAGAAAGGGGCGATGATCCTGACCTCGAACCTGCCGTTCAGCCAGTGGGCCGACGCGTTTGCCGGCGATACCACCCTGACAGCCGCGATGCTGGATCGGCTGCTGCACCATGCCCATATCCTGACCCTGAGCGGCGAAAGCTACCGCTTGAAGGACAAGAGGAAGGCGGGAGTGGTCAGGAAAAATTCCAAACCCGAATGATCCAGGTGGGTCAGTATTACTTTGGTGATTCAGGGGTAAAGTGGGTCAGTTTTCAGTTGGTGTTGACACCGGCGTACCCTCGGTGCTATCTTCGCGCCCCAATAGTCGGGGCTTGGCCAGGACTTCCTGAGGCCGTCCGTAACGTGGATGCCGAGGTCAGGCGAGGTGGCCGACCCATGAACGCCGACCTGATTCGTTTTTCAATAGCGCTGGACGTTGTGGTGCCAGGGACTTACCAACCCGATGTGTGCCCATCCGGGGCAGTTACAGCCGTTACAGCCTCTGGAGAGGGAGCGGCTTGCCGCTCGGTGATAATCCCAGCTGTAGCGGCCTGATTACATCCGGCCGCTACACCTAGCTCCACCTTCAAACAAGGAATATCGTTGATGTCACTGTATCGCCGTCTAGTTCTGCTGTCTTGTCTCTCATGGCCGCTGGCTGGCTTTTCTGCCACCGCGCTGACCAACCTCGTCGCGGAACCATTCGCTAAACTCGAACAGGACTTTGGCGGCTCCATCGGTGTGTACGCGATGGATACCGGCTCAGGCGCAACTGTAAGTTACCGCGCTGAGGAGCGCTTCCCACTGTGCAGCTCATTCAAGGGCTTTCTTGCTGCCGCTGTGCTGGCTCGCAGCCAGCAGCAGGCCGGCTTGCTGGACACACCCATCCGTTACGGCAAAAATGCGCTGGTTCGGTGGTCACCCATCTCGGAAAAATATCTGACAACAGGCATGACGGTGGCGGAGCTGTCCGCGGCCGCCGTGCAATACAGTGATAACGCCGCCGCCAATTTGTTGCTGAAGGAGTTGGGCGGCCCGGCCGGGCTGACGGCCTTCATGCGCTCTATCGGCGATACCACGTTCCGTCTGGACCGCTGGGAGCTGGAGCTGAACTCCGCCATCCCAGGCGATGCGCGCGATACCTCATCGCCGCGCGCCGTGACGGAAAGCTTACAAAAACTGACACTGGGCTCTGCACTGGCTGCGCCGCAGCGGCAGCAGTTTGTTGATTGGCTAAAGGGAAACACGACCGGCAACCACCGCATCCGCGCGGCGGTGCCGGCAGACTGGGCAGTCGGAGACAAAACCGGAACCTGCGGAGGGTATGGCACGGCAAATGACTATGCCGTCGTCTGGCCCACTGGGCGCGCACCTATTGTGTTGGCCGTCTACACCCGGGCGCCTAACAAGGATGACAAGCACAGCGAGGCCGTCATCGCCGCTGCGGCTAGACTCGCGCTCGAGGGATTGGGCGTCAACGGGCAGTAAGGCTCTGAAAATCATCTATTGGCCCACCACCGCCGCCCTTGCGGGCGGCATGGATTACCAACCACTGTCACATTTAGGCTAGGAGTCTGCGCGGCAGAGCCGTGTGACCGGTTTTCTGTAGAGCACTGACGATGGCGGCGGCGCTCTCTGCAATTGGCAAGGCGTCGGCGCCAAGGATACCAATCTTGCGGCGCGCGGCGTGTTATGACGACTGGGGTGCATTTGAGCCGCCCCATTTAACCTTCGCCCTCACAGATACGCCATTCGCCTCAGATTTAGCGCCATGCAGACGAGCTTCCACTCGGCTTGCACCTTGTCCAGGCCCCTCATGCTGAACTGACGCAATCCCATCACCGCCTTGATCCAACCATTCGGAGCCTCCACGATCGACTTGCGCCGGCGGTAAGCTGCATCGCCTTGCTCCGTTTTCAATTTCGCCGCAATCGCCGCCGTATGCGGATGGGTCTTGGCATTGACCTTGGCATCTTCACGTCCCTCGCGGCCGAGGGCAACGATGACATCGCCGTGGTGATCGGCGACCTTTGCCAGAACAGCCTCACTACGGAATCCCGCATCCGCCAGCGTCTGGGCCGGCATTTCTCCGGTGTTGGCCTGAACTGCTGCCAGCATGCCCAGCAGCGCCTGACTGTCCGCGGCGCAGTTGGTCAACTCCGCCGCCACGATGATCTGGTGCTCGGCATCGACCGCTGTGTACCCGTTGTAGCTCTGCTCGGAGCCACCACCGGCGTGTTTCATGATCCGGCTGTCCGGATCGGTGAAGCTTTCCTGATCACGGTCATCCGGCACACCAAACTCGCGTTTGTACGAGCCACCGCCCTTGTCCGAGCCATCCGGATGGCGAGGCCGGCGGCCATCGTCTTCGCTGCGCCCCCGGGCCTGGTCCGCTTCACGCTGGCGCGCTTCCAGGCGCGCCTTTGCCGCCTGGATCGCCTCCAGGCGCTTCTCGCGGCGAGAAATCTCGGCAGGAATGTCCAGCTCCGGCTCGTTACGCTCCTGGTCGTCGGTAGCCTTGGCGCGATCAAGCAGCGCCTTGATCTCGCAATGCAATTCGTCCTCGGCCGGCTTCATGCGCTTATAGCTCATCGCCTTGTGGCGGCTGGCGTTGGCTTTTACCTTGGTGCCGTCGACCGCGATCGTGCCAAGCTTCACCAGCCCACATTCGCGCGCCAGTTGCACCACCTGAACGAACAAATTCTCAAGCTCGGTCAGGTGTAGGGCACGGAAGTCACTCAGCGTGCGGTGGGCCGGGAAGTTTCCAGCGGCCAGCACACGCAACGCGACATCCTCGTACAGCTTCCTGGCTAGTTTGCGCGAAGAGAAGACGCCGCTCGCGTAACCATAGATCAGCACTTTGACCATCATCGCCGGATGAAACGGCTGATTGCCCGGACCACCGCCGGCATACCGGGCGTGGAATGCGCTCAAGTCCAGCGTATCGACAGTCTCGCTGATGAAGTAGGCAAGATGCCCTTCAGGTAGCCACTCTCCCAGAGAAGGGGGCAGCAGATAGGATTGGTCGGGTCGGTAAGGAAGGTAACTGGCAGCCATCCCCGTATCGTCCTCGATCTTCCGCCGATTTGGCTTCTGCCGCGCAGGCTCCTAGGCCACCGTAGCTAAACATACGAGAAAAACCGCTTCTTGAGCGCTCTCTGAGACCACCTTGCCGACAACGCAGAAACGGTTGCGGAAAAATCGGCGTTTCCGGCGTACGCCACCCGACCTGGACGAACTATTGCGGACCTGGAACTGGAGTAGCGGAATTCCCCGGGGTTTCAGCGTCGCGCCACAGCGCCTCAGATAGATGCGGTAGCCTTTGGCGGGTCGTCATGCCGCGGACCACCCCCCCAAAAAATTCCACAATGCGGAATGGCGGAATTTTCTGGGGTTCCCGCTTACCCCCCCAAAGCGGGGAGAGGCGTGCGATATCTTCATCATTCAGTGTTTCACCCTGCGCCCGGAGATGATCCAGAGCTGCCTGCATATAAATAGTGTTCCATAACACGACGGCGTTAGTGACCAGCCCCAGAGCTCCCAACTGATCTTCCTGACCGTCGGTATATCGTTTTCTTATCTCACCTTTTTGACCGTGACAGATGGCTCTGGCAACTGCATGACGGCTTTCTCCCCGATTAAGCTGGGTCAGAATGCGCCGGCGGTAATCTTCATCATCAATATAATTAAGCAGATACAGCGTTTTGTTGATGCGCCCCACTTCAATGATTGCCTGAGTCAGTCCGGAGGGACGTTCACTTTTCAGCAATGAACGGACCAGCACTGAGGCCTGTACTTTGCCCAGCTTCAGGGAGCCTGCGGTCCGGATCATTTCGTCCCACTGAAGGACTATTTTTCGGGGATCTGATTGCCCTCTGGCAATATCATTCAGCACGCCATAGTCGGCATCATGGTCCATTCGCCAGAAAACCGAAGCACCGGCATCAGCCAGGCGTGGAGAAAACTGGTATCCCAGCAGCCAGAAAAGGCCAAAGACAAGATCGCTGGCACCTGCCGTATCGGTCATAATTTCGGTTGGATTCAGCCCGGTCTCCTGTTCCAGAAGGCCTTCCAGCACAAAGATAGAGTCCCTCAGCGTCCCCGGTATAACGATGCCATGAAAGCCGGAATACTGATCGGACACAAAGTTGTACCAGGTGATCCCTCTGTTATTACCAAAGTATTTGCGGTTCGGTCCGGCATTGATTGTTCTGACTGGCGTAACAAAGCGCATTCCATCTGCAGATGCCACTTCTCCTCCACCCCATATCTGTGCCAGTGGCAGCGTTGCCTGAAAATCAACCAGTCTGGCATTAGCGCTGGTGATAGTTTCAGCCCGCAGATAGTTCGCTTTTGTCCAGTTCAGCCGGTGTCGGGTCAGTGCAGGAACATTTGATCTGATCAGTGGTTCCAGACCGATATTGCAGGCTTCAGCCATCAGCACGGCGCTGATGCTGACGGGCAGATCATCAACTCTGGCACTGGCTTCACTGGCATGGAAAAACTCATCAGCAAATCCGGTATGGGCGTTAATTTCGAGCAGCAACTCCGTTAAATCCACCGGAGGGAGCAGATCACTGATCATTTTGCTCAGTCGTTTCAGACTGTCCGGCTCATCAAGACTGGCGAGGGGAGAAATTGTCAACCGGGGCTTCGGGCCAGAAACATCGAGTTCGACAGCCTCATTTTCGCCAAGACGTGCAGCAACCTGTCTGTAACGACTATCAAGCTGATGGCCCAGAGATTTTATTGCTTCCTGCGGGTCTGTCGGGTGCCCCAAAGAACGATAAACCTTAATCCGATTTGCCTGCCAGTCAGCACCCTGTAGTAATCTTGCACGAGGATCTCCCCACCGGTTACTGCCGGTAACGTAGACATCCCTCCGTCTCAGACTATCCTGCAGTTTACTGAGAAAGCAGAGCGTGTATCCCCTTCGGGTGATATGTTTTTCCTTGTTAATCACCAGCCGTTTCCATGACTGACTGATGATTTCCGTTGGTGCGTCGTCAAAAAACTGCCGCCGTGAGCTGAACTCCCGGCTGAGGTAGTCACAGGCATTCAGAGTGGTAACCCCGGCAGGTGCGGATGAAAATTTAACGGTATTCAGCAGATGGGGCAGGAAACGACGAACGCGCCCGTACTGCTCCACCATTTCGTCATGAAAATTATCGTCTGAGGGCCGGGCAATTTCACGGACAAGCGTGATGATTTCAGCCAGCTTTTGCCTAGGGATGTAGCTGAACACCTCAGCACGAATCGATTCGTCCGGTGTTTCTTCTTTCAGCAAGTACGAACATGCGCTGGCGAGCGCCAATGCAGATTTATCCAGATCCTTCAGCGAGCGGAGCCGTTTTTTCTGCCCAATCTTTCTGGCGTCACGGATGATAACGGCCAGCATGGCGTCCAGAACGTCCAGTGCATCATCCAGCGCCAGCGTTTCCCATGCAAGGACAAAGGCAACCAGAACCGCCATCCTTTTCTGCGGTGACATCCTGGCAATATTGAACACCGAAGTCATACCAGCATAACGTGCGAGATTTTTCAGGCGCACAGCCGGGAGTGTACTCAGGTTTTCAGCATGCAGGCCAAAATCGTTCAGAGTTTTCCAGCGTTCAATTGCTTCATTAAACGCCGGACCACTGATGGTCACAGGGCCTTTTTTCAGTGATTCCAGTAAAGACAGGCGGCTGCAATCAGTTGGCCCCAGCAGCATCTCCAGCTGTGAACGCTGTTCGGCTGACGGTATCAGTGCCAGTTTGTTCCACAGGCGCAACGTCGCCTTTTCCCTTACCTCTGAAATCAACCGGGTCAGCGTGGTGGCTCCGGGGAGAATAATACGATGTTGCATAAGCCACCCTGTCGCCAGGTCGAAAAGCAGGCCAGGACGTTCGTTGCTTATCCAGCTCCGGGTATATAAAAGACGGGTAAGGCGAAATGTCCAGGGCCAGGCAAATTCACGATACTGATAGTGCTGACGTATCAGCGCTGCATGCTCACGGCGGGTATTTTCCCTCTGACCGTATTCTGCAAGAACGGTGATATCACGAATCCCGAGCTGTCTGGCGGTAAAATGCCGGACGCCGGAAGGAATATGATTCATGTCAGTAAGAAAAGTGCCCAGAAAACGCACACACCCGATTTGCAGGGCAATACCAAGTCGATTGTGATCACCCCGGCTTTTCCCGATAAATTCTTTATCCGCTTCATCAAGATGAAAATAACGCGCCAGCTGAAGTTCATCGGGTTCGCCAGTGAACCTGCCATAACTCTCAACCTGCTCAGTGGTCAAAAAATCAACGGGCATATCGGCCTCCCTGCCTGACGGCTTTTTTAACACAACTGCAACCGTTCGAAATATTATAAATTCTCGGACACACTAAAATGGTGTTGTCTAGGTGTCTATTAAATCGATTTTTTGTTATAACAGACACCCACTGTCCGATATTTGATTTAGGATACATTTTTATGCGACTTTTTGGTTACGCACGGGTATCAACAAGCCAGCAGTCCCTCGATATTCAGATCAAGGGGCTTAAAGAGGCGGGGGTGAAAGCCAGTCGCATATTTACCGACAAAGCATCCGGCAGTTCTACCGACAGGAAAGGACTGGATCTGCTGCGAATGAAGGTGGAGGAAGGTGACGTCATCCTGGTGAAGAAACTCGACCGGCTTGGCCGCGACACTGCCGATATGATCCAACTGATAAAAGAATTCGACGCTCAGGGAGTCGCGGTCCGATTCATAGACGACGGGATCAGCACCGACGGTGAAATGGGGAAAATGGTTGTGACCATTCTTTCAGCTGTAGCCCAGGCCGAACGCAGGAGGATTCTGGAGCGTACGAACGAAGGACGGCAGGAGGCCAGGCTGAAAGGTATCCGGTTTGGCCGAAAGCGCATCATCGACAGAAATAGTGTACTGGCACTTCATCAGCAGGGAACTGGTGCAACAGATATTGCCCGCCGGCTCAGTATTGCCCGTTCCACTGTTTATAAAATTCTGGAAGATGAGAGCCGGGTTAATCTGAGCAAAATTTGAGGACGAACATGAGTGATGTAAAGGCATTCAACAATTGCATGAGTGTGTTCTGGCGACAGCATGAAGCCGAATTCTCTCGCTTTCTGACATCGAAGACAGGTGATAGCGAAAAAGCAGCAGACCCGGAGAAGACGAAGGTGATTATCGTGACGCTTGCCGAAACGACACCTGTACTGGAAGCCGCTAACCTGCAGCAGGATCTACGCCGAGCTGGCATCGAGCCGTGGGCATGGGTCGTTAATAACAGCCTGGCAGCTGCTCAACCGTCTTCGCCTTTCCTGAAGATCAGGGCGAACCGCGAGCTGCCTCTCATCTCTGATGTGGAAGAGCAGTATGCAAAGCGTATTGCATTAACAGCGCTACAGAGCGAAGAGCCGGTTGGTATTGACCTGCTGGAAGAAATGGCGAAGTAATAATGAAGGGGGCAAATGCCCCCTTCGTCTTTATTTCAGTCTTTTACCTGAATCATCAACGACTTTTTCACCGTCTTCCTTGGTGAAAGCCGCTTTCTGGGCATCTGGAAGGATATCGAGAACAACCTCTGAAGGACGGCAAAGTTTAGTTCCCAGTGGCGTCACTACGATCGGACGGTTGATCAGAATCGGATGCTGTAGCATAAAGTCGATGAGCTGGTCGTCAGTAAATTTATCTTCTGCAAGACCCAGTTCCTCATACGGCTCGACGTTCTTACGCAGCAAAGCCCGGACGGAAATGCCCATATCCGCAATGAGTTTGAGCAGCTCATCGCGTGAAGGTGGAGTCTCAAGGTAAAGAATAACGGTCGGCTCGATACCGCTGTTGCGGATCATCTCCAGCGTATTACGCGACGTGCCGCAGGCTGGGTTGTGATAAATGGTGATGTTGCTCATATCAGTATCTCATTACAAAGTGAAAGAGAGACGTAGCGCCAGCGCGGCCAGCGTTACAAACAGCACAGGCAGAGTCATGACGATCCCGGTGCGGAAATAGTATCCCCATGTGATGGTCATGTTCTTCTGTGAAAGGACATGCAGCCAGAGCAACGTTGCCAGGCTACCAATAGGTGTAATTTTCGGTCCAAGATCGCAGCCAATCACGTTGGCAAAAATCATCGCCTCTTTGATAACGCCTGTTGCAGTGCTGCCATCAATAGAGAGAGCACCAACCAGCACGGTAGGCATATTGTTCATGATGGAAGAGAGGAAAGCCGTCAGGAAGCCAGTACCAAACGTCGCGGCCCAAAGTCCTTTATCTGCCAGCACGTTCAACACACCGGAGAGGTATTCTGTTAGTCCGGCATTACGCAGACCATAGACCACCAGATACATTCCCAGAGAGAATATGACGATCTGCCATGGCGCACCGCGAAGCACTTTGCCAGTGTTAATGGCATGGCCTCGCTTCGCCACCGCAAACAGAATGACAGCCCCTACAGCAGCAATCGCACTGACCGGGATACCCAACGGCTCAAGGACGAAAAAGCCAACCAGAAGAAGGATCAACACTATCCAGCCGGTTCTGAAGGTTGCCAGATCTTTAATCGCTTTTGCCGGTGCTTTCAGGAGAGCCAGGTCGTAAGTTGGCGGAATATCTTTGCGGAAGAACAGATGCAGCATCACCAGCGTGGCGATAATGGCTGCGATATCCACCGGCACCATTACCGACGCATACTCAGTGAAACCCAGCCCAAAGAAGTCTGCAGAAACGATGTTAACCAGGTTGGACACGATAAGCGGCAGACTGGCCGTATCGGCAATAAACCCGGCGGCCATGACAAATGCCAGCGTAGTGCCTTTGCTGAAACCTAATGCAAGCAGCATGGCGATAACAATTGGCGTCAGAATCAATGCCGCACCATCGTTGGCAAACAGTGCCGCCACCGCTGCGCCGAGCAAAACGATATAGGTAAACAGCAAACGCCCGCGACCGTTACCCCAACGTGAAACGTGCAGCGCCGCCCATTCGAAAAAGCCCGATTCATCGAGCAGAAGGCTGATAATAATCACGGCAATAAAGGTCGCCGTCGCATTCCAGACAATATTCCACACTACAGGGATATCACCAAAATGGACTACGCCAGAGATCAGCGCCAGTACCGCGCCCAGCGTCGCACTCCAGCCGATCCCTAATCCCTTCGGTTGCCAGATAACCAAAACGATGGTCAGGACAAAAATAGCGCCTGCCAGTAACATAAATCCTCCAGACAGGACGGCTTTGCCGCCCTGTATATACAAAAAAAATTAAACAACCAGCTCTCTGAGTTTCTCGATGCCAGTGGGCTCTGCAGCCATTACCGGTACTAACGCTATGCGGCTTGCATGCTGGTTTTTCACAACCTCGATTTGAGGACGCTCTTGTAGGGCGCGCTGGCAAAGCAGCGGCGATTGCGTCTGTGCAATCGAAAGGCTGTTATTGATAATCCAGCCCCAGGGATGAATCCCCGCACGTTCAAGATCGGACTGCAGGTTTGCCGCTTCCAGTACAGGTGTGGTTTCAGGCAGAGTGACCAGCAAAACTTTAGTACGTTCCTGGTCCTGAAGCTGCATCATCGGAGTGGTAAAATGACCTTTATCCCCCATCTTCCTGGCAATCTCACGGTGATAAGCCCCGGTAGCATCAAGCAGTAATAGCGTATGCCCGGTAGGTGCCGTATCCATGACCACAAACCGTTTGCCAGCTTCACGAATTACGCGTGAAAACGCCTGGAACACCGCAATCTCTTCTGTGCAAGGAGAACGTAAATCCTCTTCGAGCAGCCGTTTCCCAGCCTCATCCAGATCCCTGCCTTTCGTCTCAAGAACATGCTGACGATAGCGTTCAGTTTCATCGTGAGGGTTGATTCGGCTGACCTGCAGATTTTTGAGGCTGCCATTGAGCGTTGTACTGAGATGTGCAGCAGGATCTGAGGTGGTGAGATGCACATCAAAACCCTTATCCGCCAGACTGACGGCGATAGCCGCAGCCATTGTGGTTTTGCCCACACCACCTTTGCCCATCAGCATAATCAAACCGTGTTCACTGCGGGCGATATCATCAACCAGGACAGACAACGACATATTCTCTGGCTTGTTCTGTGGGCTTTGTTCAGGAAGCGATGTTATCTCAGCGTGTTCGTTGAGCAGGCCTTTCAATGCGGATACACCAACCATGTTCAGCGGCTGCAGGTATAAGTTGTCTGTCGGCAAATCAGATAACCCGGCAGGAAGATTTGCCAGCGCCTCTTGCTCCCGTTGCCATATTGCAGCGGCCAGTGCATCACGTTCTGCTTCGCTCGCAGGCAGGACACCGTTAATGACTAAATACTGATTTTTAAGGCCAATAGCTGATAATTCGTCATGAGTACGAGCGACTTCCTGCAGTGTTGATTTTTGCAATCGCGCGACCAGCACAAGGCGAGTTCGTTCAGGATCGGATAATGCCTCAACCGCATGAGCATATTGCTCGCGTTGTTTTTCCAGCCCAGCCATTGGACCAAGACAGGAAGCACCATCCGGGTTACTTTCGATGAAGCTGCTCCAGGCTCCGGGAAGCTGAAGAAGGCGAATAGTGTGGCCAGTTGGGGCAGTATCAAAAATGATGTGATCAAAGCGGGTCAGCAGAGAAGCGTCAGTCAGTAAGCCAGTAAACTCGTCGAATGCAGCGATCTCTGTCGTACAAGCTCCTGAAAGCTGTTCACTGATGCTGTTAACAACGTCATCAGGCAAAAGACCTTTAATAGGGTCAACGATTCTGGCGCGGTATTGCTGGGCGGCGTCCTGCGGGTCAATCTCCAGAGCCGAAAGACCAGACACAGCAGTCACGGGCTGGATAGTGTTACCGATAGTCTGATCGAATACCTGACCGACATTGGAAGCCGGGTCGGTACTGACAAGCAGAACACGCTTTCCCAGTTCAGCCAGACGTATAGCCGTTGCGCAGGAAATCGAAGTTTTGCCTACACCTCCCTTACCGGTGAAAAACAGGTAAGACGGGATATTCTCTAAGAATTTCATATGTCCTCCTGACATACTCAACAACAGGAAGTTTTACCACCACAGCAACTGGTGGAAGCTAAACCCAC